>CAZZGS010001116.1:285-1722 GCA_964653845.1 uncultured Bryobacter sp. | reverse complement strand
ATGGTGGGCGCGCAGGGACTCGAACCCCGGACCTCCTGCGTGTGAAGCAGGCGCTCTAACCAGCTGAGCTACGCGCCCTTTTGGGAAGGGCCGAAACCATGAGTATACCAAGGCTCCGGCCCGTTTTGCTATTCCGTTTTACCAGGTAACGGCTTGCGTTGATACCACGAACGCCGGTCATATCGAGCGTCTACAGCCACATCGAAAAAGCCATAAACCATCTCTTCCCAGCTTTGCTCGCCCCAACGCACTTCCGACTTCGGATCTGGATTGTACTTGTTGTTCGGTGAGTTGTCGAACACACCCACTACCTCAATCTTCATCCCGCGCTTCATATCCAGCGGCTTGGCCAATTGATAGGTCAACTGCCAGTTGAAGTCATAATTGTTTACCTTGAGCATCGGCTCGCGCTTGTCGCCGTCCACCAGATAATACTCAAAGGCCTTCCCGCGCAAATGCATATGCGGGAAGAAACTCAGCAGCGTCGCATCGTTCGGAATCGTGAAACTCCCGCTCACGCGATAGTTTGGATCTCCCGGCGGAATCACGAATGCCTCGTCGCCTGCGATCAAAGACATAATCCGTTGTTCCGGTGCTTGCTTGGCGAAGACCA
Source organism: uncultured Bryobacter sp. (assembly GCA_964653845.1). Taxonomy (GTDB): domain Bacteria; phylum Acidobacteriota; class Terriglobia; order Bryobacterales; family Bryobacteraceae; genus Bryobacter. The sequence continues at coordinate 1,109 of CAZZGS010001116.1, read as the reverse complement.
TCCCAATCTTGGTCATGTCCTCGCTATCTTTCTTGGTCGATGTATAGTGCATCTGCATCACCAGATCCGCTCCGGCTGGAATCAGCTTCGCCTGATTTGGCTTCCAGATATCGGGAAGATTTCCAGGAGTGTAGGTGTGCAGAATCTCATTACCACCACCACCGACGTCGATTCGTCGTGCCGAGCCTTTGCGGTCCGGTACGAAGGGCACGTAGGGCGTAGCTTCTCGCAGCCACTTTGACTTCGGGTCGCGGATGAAGATCACCGCATGGTGTACCACCGTACGATCCGATGGCCGGGCTTCCACCATGTTCACCCACTTGTCTTCGGTAAAGCCAGTCGGGAGCACAATGTACTGATAGTCGATCTTAGAGCCTGCAGGAACTGAAACCGGCTTCTGCATACTCACCACAGCATCGGGGGTCGGAATGTTCCAGCCATCGACAAATTCCTTCGCTGCCTTCTTTACTTTCTTGTCGCCAGCAGGTGCCCCAGCATCAACCCAAGCGTTAATGGTATCGATCTCTTTTTGAGACATCGAACGGTCATTTCCAAAGTGCCCAACACCGGCTTCGGCGAACCAGGGCGGCATCTTGCGAGAGGACACGGAATTCTTGATTGCCTTGGCCCACGGCCTGACCTGCTCAAAATTCATGAGCGGCATCGGGCCAATTTCACCGGTGCGATGGCAGGCCTGGCAGCGCTCCATCAGAATCGGTTCCACCTCGGCGTAATAAGTCGGGCCACCCTTTGGCGCGGCGCATAAAAGCCCCGAACCCAGAACAAGCAAGATACTAAATGTCTTCAAGCAAAAACTCCTTATT
>CAZZGS010001116.1:0-275 GCA_964653845.1 uncultured Bryobacter sp. | reverse complement strand
CTCCTTATTTGATCAACTCAGCTACGCGACACATCAACAGCTTTGCCGCATCCGGGGCCGCAATCATCTCATCGGCAGCAACCAGCTTTCCCAAGCGGATCACAAAGCGACCCTCCTCAGAAACTGCTGCCGGCAAAGCCGGCCATCCTCGCCTGGCTAACAAGGCCAAAAAGCGATCCACACCAGGCAACGGGTCAGTCAATACTCCAGCACTCCCGGCCACGCCCTCAGGAAAAATCCCGATCGGTCGCTCCAGCGTATCGGCTGCCTTCAAA
>CAZZGS010001115.1:0-1723 GCA_964653845.1 uncultured Bryobacter sp. | reverse complement strand
TGGTGAAGCCGTTGCCGCTACCGTCTTGCGGGTCACTTGCAGCGTAATGCGCCGTGACTCGTTTGACAAAGCCAGCCATTGTGGACGCTTCCCGGCATACTTGCTGGAGCGTCTGTGCACTCACATGTTTATCAGACTTGATTGCAGGAAAGAGCCAGTCCGCGGGCCGCTGAAATCGCCAGTAAGTGCGCAGAACTTCCAGCATTTTCGGTGAAAGCATCGTGTACCGGTCTTGAGCACCTTTCCCTCCGCGAACGTGAATGACCATTCGCGCCGAGTCGATGTCGGCCAGCTTCAAGCGAACTGCCTCGGAGATGCGTAACCCTGCACCGTAACAGACCATCAGCACTGCCCTTCGTTTGATGACGGCAATACAGTTGAAAAAAATTGCTACCTCCGTGGGACTCAGCACAACCGGAAGTCTGCCAGGTACATGCATGTGTGGGAAATAGGACGTGCTCCACGGCAGCTCAAGAGTCGTCATGTAAAGGAATCGCGCCGCAGCGTTGAAACCGTTCACGCTCTGTGCCGACAACTTGCGTTCGTCGATCAGGCAGAGCTGGTACTCGCGAATCGCTTCCATGCCTAAATGCTCTGGACTGCAATCGAAGTGCTTTGCGTATCCGGCTATGTAGTGGACATAATTGCTCTGTGTCTCCGGCGAAAGATTGCGCAGACGCATGTCATCCAGCATTCGCTGGCGTAAGGGGGGTCATAGGGTTAGCTCCTATTGATGAAGTAGGCTGTTCTAGCAGCCGACTTCTATTGGACCCCGACTGATCGCCGGAGTCACCCCTCTGTTCAGCGCGCTCTGGCGCCTGCCGCTTCGCGGCTTAGTTCAATGGCTTTTGGTAGTGCTGGATCGGGTGTGAGACTGCATTCCCTTGGGCATCCGTTGGGAGGTCTTGCTCGAGAGGAAGCAGTAGATACGCTTGTGTGGCCACGTCGCAGGTGCTGGAAAGTATTGTTCTCGACCAGGCCTCCGTATCCCTTTAGCACCAAAAAGAGTGCTCAAATAAAGGGAGGGGAAGTTTCCGTGATTAACCTTAAAGACGATATCCAGACGCTCTCGACCTTCAGGCGCAAATCGGGCGATTTCATGAAGCAACTCAGGAAATCGAAGAGGCCCGTCATCCTGACGGTCAAAGGAAAGGCGGCGGCTGTTGTCCAAGATGCCGAAGCCTATCAGCATCTTCTGGATATTGCTGCTCGCGCTGATATATATGAGGCTATTCGGCAAGCTTCTCAGGAAGCTAAAGATGGAAAAGGCCAGCCGCTAGAGGAGTTTTTAGCCGAGTTTGAAGCGACACATCGCATACCTGGTTAAAATCTTGCCGCGAGCGAAGCGGGATTTGGCACACATCTACAGCTTCATCAACGCGGCGGAATCCGATTCGGCATTCCATTGGTATCGGGGGCTTAAGATGCAACTTCTTAGCTTGAAAGAGACGCCAAACCGCAACCCAGTGGTGCCGGAGGATTCCAAGCTCAGGCATCTGCTTTATGGGAAAAAGCCACACATTTACCGCATCATCTATCGGGTAAATGAAAAGGTCAAGCTGGTCGAGGTCCACACGATCCGGCACGGAGCCATGCGGAAGTATGATGCGGGGGCGCTGTGATCAAATACACAGCCTACCAAACGCCTAAGCCAGCCGACCTGGTAAAGCTCGTCCAGCGTGAATATCAGCAGGCAATGTTCTGTTCTTCGTTCATGGGATAA
>CAZZGS010001114.1:0-1725 GCA_964653845.1 uncultured Bryobacter sp. | reverse complement strand
GTGTTTGCCGTGATGGATCTCCATCGTGGCGGTGTCAATGTGCGGCTCGAGGGCGTCGTGCGCGTAGGGGAGAGCAGGTAGTGAGAATGACATGAGTTTCGGTGTTTTTCCTTTCACCAGTTTAGATGACACAATAGGTTTTATGTCTCAGCTTCTTGCCGGAAAAACGGCGATCATCCTTGGTGTTGCCAATAAGTGGAGCATTGCTTATGCAATTGCGGAGTCGTATCGACGGGAAGGAGCGCGCCTGATCCTGACTTATCAGGGGGAGCGCCAGAGGTTGACCGTTGAGGATCTGGGTAAGGATCTGGGGGCGGCGATGGTACTGAATTGCGACGTGACGAAGGAAGAAGAGCTGGCGGCTACGGTTGCGGCGCTGAGTGGAGAGCGCTTGGATGTGGTAGTGCATTCGATCGCGTTTGCCAATCGAGAGGATTTGAGCCGGCCGTTTCTTGAGACGTCGCGGGATGGGTATTTGCTGGCGCAGGAAGTGAGCGCTTATTCGCTGGTGAGCGCGGCCCGGGCGTTTGCGCCGTTGATGACCGAGGGCGGGTCGATTATGACGCTTACGTACCTTGGTGCGGTGCGGGTGATTCAGAATTACAACGTGATGGGCGTGGCGAAGGCGGCGCTGGAGGCTTGTGTGCGCTACCTTGCTCACGATTTGGGAGCCAGGAATATTCGCGTGAATGCGATTTCCGCCGGGCCGATCAAGACGGCGAGTGCGCGCGGTATCAAGGACTTTTCGAGCGTGCTCGAAGGGGTGGCGGCGGTTGCGCCGCTGAAGCGGAATACGGATCCGGCTGAGGTGGGCGATACGGCGGTGTTTTTGGGGAGTGCGCTGGGACGGGGCGTTACGGGTAATGTGATTTATGTGGATGCAGGTTTTCAGGTGATGGGTTTGGCGGCTCCGGAATAGCGGCACAGGGAGCGGCACGGAGGGCGGCATGAAAATCATGTCGATTTGATGTAATTTGTCGATATAGTGTCTGTTAGAGTCATTATGAAAGCGGCGGGAAATGCGGCACAGGGAGCGGGAAGAACCAGGCTGAGAAACCCGGATTCTTTGTCTGGCGACGGCATGACGCCTGTAATGCCGACAGAGGGGAAGGGCGATGTCTACGCTCGTGCTTTTGAGTTGGCTAAGACGGCAAGCAGTTTTGCCGGGCAAGTGCATTTAGAGAATCGACTGGTGATTGGCGAGCTGGTGCGGTCGATGAACTGCTATTACTCGAATCTGATTGAAGGGCACCATACACATCCTCGGGATATCGATTCGGCGCTGACGCGAGAGTATGTAGAGCAGCCGGAGAAGCGGAATCTGCAGTTGGAGGCGGCGGCACACATCCATTTGCAGGGTTTGATCGATGAGGGTAAGGGGCCAGATGTCGAGCCCGCTAGCGCGGAATATGCGCAATGGTTGCACCGGGAGTTTTGTTTGCACTTGCCGAAGGAATTACTGGTTGTGGAGAATCCGGAGACGGGGGAGCGCAAGCGAGTGATTCCTGGTGAATTTCGCGATGGCGGAGTGGCGGTAGGGGCTCATATACCGCCTCGCGCCGAGGAATTGCCAGCCTATTGGAAACGATTTGAGGAGGCCTACGCTTCCAAGAAGATGCCGGATATTCGTTATGTTGTCGCGCTCGGGGCGGCGCATCACCGGTTTGCCTGGATCCATCCCTTCTACGACGGTAATGGCCGGGTTGTGAGGCTGATGTCTCATGC
>CAZZGS010001113.1:0-1727 GCA_964653845.1 uncultured Bryobacter sp. | reverse complement strand
ATGTGATTGAACACGTCGATAACGTGATCAAGACGATGGAGGAGTTTCACCGGGTGGTTCGCAGTGGCGGGACGGTGAGGCTGGAGACACCGCACTATACCGACTTTTCGAGCTTTTGCGACCCGACACACAAGTCGCACCTGAACAGCTTCAGCTTTCGCTATTTCGGTGATGACGATGCCGGGTTTGGGTATTACACGCAGGCAAAGTTCCGGGAGAAAAAAGTTTACGTCAAGCTACTTGCCTTGTGGAGGTACCTCGGCTTTGAATTCCTGATCAACGCTTCGCCCCGGCTGAGACGGCAGTGGGAGTATTATCTCTGCTATATCGTGCGGGGCAAGGTGATGGAATTCGAGTTCGAAGTATTGAAGTAGTGTTCTTTACGAAGCCAGTCTGGCGGATTTTTGACAAGTTGCGGCAATGGCACGATGCGCGCACGATGGACCCGGCTCATGCCCTGGGGCGGCGTGGCGAGGATGTGGCGCATCGGTATCTGGAGAGCCAGGGCTACAGCGTAATCGCGCGCAATTGGCGCAGCCGCAAGGGCTTGCATGAGATCGATCTGATTGCCTGGCAGCGTGGAACGCCCAACCGGCTGGTGGTGGTTGAGGTGAAGAGCCGGCGCAGTGATGCGTTTGCGGCACCAGACCGGAACATCAGCTGGGGCAAGGAATCCGCAGTGCGCGTTGCGGCACGAGAGTTTTGCCGCAGGAAAAATGTCGAAGAAGAACTGGTGCGATTTGACACGGTGTCGGTGGTATTTGAACCGGCATTGCGAGTAGAACATAACCCGGACGCTTTCAGTTGGCGGGCTAACTATGAGAGCTTATGATTAATGTCCTGGATCCCAACCTCTCGCGATGCTGTTTGGGTTCTGCTGTTTCTGGCACTGCATTTCTCTTCCCGGATCGTTAACGATGCCGAGGCGGAGATGCTGGCTGCGTTTGCGATCTTTGAGATCGTGGATCCGCGCATTGGCTACTTTCAACTGACTGCGCAGGGGCGCTTTCTTGGGGTGGTAGTCCGGCTGGTGTTGGCTTATCTGCTGATGGGTGTGACGGGCGGGATCACCTCAAGCTATTATTTGATTCTGCTTTTGCCCGTTGTGAGGGCGGCAACCCTGTTTGGACCGATTGTTTCGCTGATGGCTGCGCTGGTAGCGGCGCTATCTTACCTTTCGTTTTTGCTTTATCTCGATTTCGCGAGGCAGGTGATTCCGCTGGACCAGCAACAGGAAATCAGCTTCCGCATTCTATTTTTGTTTCTGGCCGCTTACCTTACGTATCAGTTGGCGCGCACCAATCGCGAACAGGCTGAGCGGTATCAGACGCTGGCAAGCGAATTCGCTACCGCCAATGAAAACTTGAAGGCTGCCCAATCTGAGGTGCAGCGCAGCGAGCGCCTGGCGGCACTGGGACAACTAACGGCAGGGCTGGCGCATGAATTGCGGAATCCGCTGGGGACAATCAAGAACTCGGCTGAGATGCTGGCCAAACGAATGATTGCGGTGGATCCGATCGCGCGGGAATTATCGGGTTATATCTCGACCGAGGTGGACCGGACGAACGAGCTGGTGAAACGGTTTCTCGATTTTGCGCGCCCGTTTCGATTGCGGGTGGAGGCGGCTGAGTTGACCGAGGTGATCGACCGGGCGATTCAGCAGGTGGAGAGCCGGGCGGCGCAACACAAGGTGACCATCATTCGCAACGATTCGCCGGATGTTGGAC
>CAZZGS010001112.1:0-1727 GCA_964653845.1 uncultured Bryobacter sp. | reverse complement strand
GCATTGTCGCTGCGACGGCGGTTTATTTCGGCGTTTCCGTCATCAGCCGCGACGGGAAGATCCGCACCTCAAACGTTCAGACCATTTGGTAATGATCTTGCTCTGGTGCTTGAGCCCCGACAGGGTGGAAACCGGCGACGTAGATCTCAATTGCACTGCCCGATTTTCAGCGAGATGGTCTACAGGTCGAGACAATCGATTGTTAGAAGGTGTGGTTAGAAATCGATTCGCGGCGGGGGATGGCTCAGTATTGGGGGTGAGACGGCGCGGATGGCGGCTTGAAGTTGACCCGTCCCTTTGGGTTTTTCGAGAAATTCGGGCCGCAGAGGGAAGAGAGTTTGAAATCGTAAATGGAGAAGTAAATCCGCTTAAGGACCTTTTTTATGAGGGGTTAGCCGCACATATGCAGCGATGGACTGAAGAAGCTCGCTATGGATGGCTGGGGGTTGGTTTGCAGGAAAACATCAAAAATACCAATAAAAAGCATAGTGACGCATCAGGCTGACAGTGCGCTGCGGTCGCTGGCCCAGTATTGGTAGGAGAAGGCGCGGGTGGCGGCTTGAAGTTGAGCCTTCCCTTTGCGTTTTTCCGGAAATCTGGGCTGTTGCCGAGCGAGAGTTGGGCGGCTCAAACCGCAATGCAATTCAGGCTTAAGTGGTTTACTTTTAAGCAGTTGTCTGCATAAAAAATAACTGAGATGAATAGACGCATTTTGCCCGGTTGGCGGCTATCTTGGAGAAAACAGTCAAAAAAGCCAATAAAACGCATAGGGACGCGTCAGGCTGGTGCCAAATCCGGTACCAAATCCGCAATCCCCAGGCCGCCGGCCGCGATGCCGCCTTCAGCTTCTTCAATCGCTCCGGCAACATCGGACGTACCATTCGCACTGCCTCCCAACGTCTCGTCGTCTGGACCAATCCCCAAAACGAGAACATCCAAACCGAGCTCTACGACCACCGCGTTGATCCCGACGAGACACAGAATGTCGCCGCGGCGAATCCACTTGAAATCGCGCGTCTCTCAAGGTACCTGCCACGCCTTTCCAGCATCCGCCGCCCCGTCTGAGAAAGCGGCGGGCGGTGCTGATGACCGGGAGGGGGCGGGAAACAGGGCCATCCACGCGCTGCCACGGCGTGGTGCAGTTTTCCGCAAGTTCTCTCAAATTTACCAATCGCCGACTTCCTTCCGCGTATAACCGCTCAAGACCGTTTTGGTGCAAAAAACGCGACAATGTTCCCCTCCAACACACGCTGATCTACGGAGGGCACAACGCCTCGAATACTTCGCTTCGCACCGCCCGGATACAGGCTCTTACCCCACGCGGCAAAAACAAACAACCAGTGTTCAGCGCCGAACCAGGACCGCTATCATTTCCTCGCCCTCGGGGAAGGTCGCATGCAGAACTGGAAGCCCGGGTCCCTTCCATGATTCACTTCCAGCCGACCTGACCAAACACACAGGCTGATTTTCCCATTCCATTTAAGTTTTCGTTTGCCCTTCGCTCTGAAAGGTCCGGAAGAGCTTTAACCCGACTTTCGCAGTTCGCGGACATTTTTGAATATTTTCGGTGCAAAACGGCGACTAAGTTCAATGATTGCAGCGCAGCGATTTCAAAAATGCTGCGGTGAAGACCTACCCCTTGGCAAAGGCCTAAACATTCTGCCATTCTGCCGATGTTTTGCTTCAGCTCAAAAATGAGAGCGTCTTGCCGAAGAGGGTAAAAGTGG
>CAZZGS010001111.1:0-1729 GCA_964653845.1 uncultured Bryobacter sp. | reverse complement strand
GGCGCTATCCTCTCTTGCCCGGGAGTTGAGGGTAAGATTTTATCCATGGCCTCACAGGTTAAGCTCATTTCGAAACTTTCGCGGCTATTTGACGGAGTTATCCGGAGTCGCGGACTTCACTATTTTCAGGTGCAGCGCGTCCGCATTTTGAATGGCTCAAGCACTGCCGTGGAAGCAGTGGTGCGGGGATCCAAATCCTATGAGGTCACAATCGAGTGGGATGAGGGAGACCTCATGTTCTTTTGTGAGTGCGCTTATTATAATTCTGAGGGGCCGTGCAAGCATTTGTGGGCCACTGTTCTGGCGGCCGACCAGAAGGGTTACCTTTCCAGCGTCGAAGCAACCCGGAAATCGATTCAAGAAGATTTCAGCTTTGAAGACTTTGCTCAACCAGTTGCTCCGCCCAGAATGCAGCCCTGGAAGACTCAGTTAAACCGGATCACATTTAGCAGCGACTCGACTCAAAGGGAGTGGCCAGCGAAGCGGCATGTTTTTTATGTCATTGACCTTGCCCAGAGCATTGCCGTTGGACAAGCAGTGGTGACTGTTTTCTATCGTGATCTCAAGATGAATGGCGAGTTCAACCGGATGACTGAGTTGAAGTTGGAGCGCCATCAAATCGTTACGCTGCCTCTAGCCGAAGATCGCGAGATACTTTCTGCCATTGGCGGTGGAAGTAGCTTTTACGGTGGACTTGGAGCCGCTTACTACGGGCCGATTGCGGCCTCAAGTACAATTTCGCATCCCCTGGCCGCTGCTTTGATTCCTGTGATGGTGCGGAGCGGGCGTTGCTTTCTTCGGGACCGGAACAGTGTGGAGCAGTTGTCTGTTTTGCGATGGGATGGGGATGGGGATTGGCAATTCGAACTGGAATTGAATAAGGGCGCGAATAAAAGCTGGCAGGTTGGTGGAGTGCTGCGGCGTGGGGAGCGAAGGATTGATGCCGCAGAGCCTGCTCTGGTAACTCATGGTGGATTCTGGTTCACCAAGAGTAGCGTGTCGGCCCTGGCTGCCAATACCAATTTCGAGTTTCTGGAGAGGTTGCGACAAAACGGCACTATTGAGGCACCGGCAGAAGAAGTCGATGAGTTAGTCGCAGCATTACTTTGTACGCCGGATCTGCCACGCGTGATTGTTCCAGAGGAATTGGAGCTGATGGAAGTCTGCTTGAAACCTCAACCTTGTCTCAAGATTCGGGCAGCGGAGAGGCGCGGGGAGAAAGGCAAGCTTGCGGCGGACTTGAGTTTTGCCTATGAAGGCCAATTGGTTGGGGCGCTTGAGAAATCCGCTGGGGTGCTCGATTCGACAACGCGGCGCTTTATTCGCCGGGATCCGGTTGCGGAGAAGGCGGCTGTCGATTTGTTGGCCGAGTTGGGAGTTAAGCAACTGAAAGGGACTTTTTACCGGCCGGAGACAGGGTGGGTGCTGGCTGCGGCGAAGCTGCCTGCTGTGGTGCGGAGGTTGGTGCAAGCCGGCTGGCAGCTTGAGGCTGAGGGGAAGATCTTCCGCAAGCCCGGTGAGTTCAAGATGAATGTGTCCAGTGGGGTGGACTGGTTTGAATTGCATGGGGAGGTTGAGTACGGCGAGACGTCGGCGCAGTTGCCGGCGCTGCTTGAGGCGATGCGGCGGGGCGAGAAGATGGTGAGGCTCGACGATGGGACTTACGGGATCTTGCCCGAGGAGTGGATGCAAAAGATCGGAGTGCTGGCCGGGATGGGGACGGCGGTTG
>CAZZGS010001110.1:0-1731 GCA_964653845.1 uncultured Bryobacter sp. | reverse complement strand
GCGGGGCAGGCGTTTGGAGGGTTTTTGCGAGGGTGGCGAGGCTTAAGGTGAGGAAGCCAAGGGCAAGGCCGTAGCCTCGCGCGGCAACCATGTAGTCCATACAGAAGGGATTCCAGAGGAAACAAATCAGGAGTGTGCTTTGCAGCAGAGGGCGTGGGGTTAAGCGCCGGGTCAGGTTGTAAGCTGCGTAAATGTAAATGGTTCCACCGATCAGGGCGGGCAGGCGGAGGCTGAGGTGGCTTGGGCCGAAGCACCAATCGGATAGCTTCATCAGCATCGAATTGAGAATGTGGTTGTTGGAATGAGGCGTTAGAAATGCCAAGCCGTCAGGGCGAACCCAATGAAGATAAGTAATTGCTTCATCGAGGGTGATCGATTGGATCAAGCTGCGGTGGATAATCCAGACCCATGTAAATACTGCAATTAGTAAAGTTACTGCCCGCACAATATCAGCTTAGCGGACGATGGTGGGGCGAGGATTGGGAGAACGTGGCTTGAAGCGCGGGGAGATCCGCTGGTATACGTTCCGCCTCCCCGACAAGCTCCGCCCGGTTCTAATTCTTACGCGAGACGACGTTATTGACCGATTGAACGAAGTCGTCGTGGTGCCAGCGACACGAACAATACGTGGATTGGCCACGGAAGTGGTCTTGACCCCTGAGGATGGCATGCCGGTGGCGTGCGCCTTGAATTTGATCATGCATCGCTGGCGCAACGAGATCGAATTGGCCCTTTGATTTGCCGTCTTCCAGACGTCCGGTGGCCTGAAGCGCGCAGGGCATTACTCATCGGTTGTGGATTTGGCGATTCATGAGTAGGCCGAGCCAATTGGGGAAATACTCGTAGTGTCGTACCGATTTACTTAGCGCCTTGAAGACCACCTGAAATGGCCTAGTTTGAGACTCGTTGTTGCCAGCTAGAAAGAGAGTGAGTGCAGGTTGCCTTGCGGCAGAGGCAATCTCGAAATTTCCAGCAGCAATTTAGCGAAAGCAGCCGATCCACGTCGTAGCAATTCGAAACCTCTCAGGCAGGAAGTTCAACCTCAATCTCGCGAAGTTCAGAAGTTGGCGAACGCTTTGACCTGAGAACATCCCAATAGATTTGAATGTCCTCGGCGGCCCTCGCAGCCAATTCCTCGCCGGAAGTTCCCGTGACGAGAATAGACGGGAGTTCCGGCACGTAGGCGATGCACCCGTTCGGGCCGGTTTCCACAACAAGAGAGTACTTGCGGGTCATTTTTAGTCTTCCTCGATTCCAGTCTGCTTCAAAATCGCGCGATACCTACCGGGCCGAACTTCGTCCCCCAGTCTGCCAGATACAAAGGTAAATCGGCCATCTGGGCCACAGTAAACCCGGTGGTCGCCCGATGTACGGACAAGCCGCCAGCCCGAATTTTCAAGTTTGCTTAACACCTCTCGAACCTTCAGCGGCACGATTCGAGTCTAGCGAACAGGCGTCGTCTACATTTCACCTGATCACGGCGAGGCCGGCAGCAAAGTAGTGCGAGCCGACGTAGCGAAGCGCTGCTTGCTCGGGATTCCATCGCCGCCCGAAATCATTTTCAAAGTGTTGCCGGCTAGCGGCAACACTGTTCACTTAGAACATTTTGGTGCTCTTCTGTTTTGGGGCGGGAGGTCCCACGAATGGCCCGTACCGTCGCATCATTGCCGGCTGGCAGCCGGCTGACAGACTACATTAGCTTGGGCGTTCTCAGTTCGGCTATTCAGCGAG
>CAZZGS010001109.1:0-1731 GCA_964653845.1 uncultured Bryobacter sp. | reverse complement strand
CACGAGTCCCGCCTTCAGGATCTTGTTGAGCCGGACCGGCTGAGTGCAGAGCCATCGATCGAGATCTCCAGTTACCTTGATGGCTTTGGGAACAAATGCACGCGGCTGCTTGCGCCTGAGGGATTGTTGCGGCTGAGTGTGGATGGAGTGATTCGGGATAGTGGATTACCGGATGAGATTACGGCTGAGGCGTGGCAAGATGAAGTGCCCGACCTGCCTGAAGAGAACCTTGTATTTTTGTTGGGTAGCCGTTATTGCGAGACTGATTTGCTCACCAATACGGCATGGCAACTCTTTAGCGGGATCACGCCAGGATACGCGCGTGCCAAGGCGATTTGCGACTATGTGCACAATCATCTGACTTTCAACTATGGAAACGCTCGCTCGACTCGGAGTGCGGCGCAGGCTTATGAGGAGAGGTCTGGCGTTTGCCGGGATTTTGCACATCTGGCGATTGCGTTTTGCCGCTCCATGAATATTCCAGCGCGGTATTGCACTGGATACCTGAGCGATATCGGGACTCCGTTGCCTCATCCGTCAGGAGATTTTGCAGCGTGGATTGAGGTTTGGATTGGTGGACGCTGGCATATGTTTGATCCACGTAACAATGTGCCGCGTATTGGGCGGATATTGATGGCGCGGGGGAGGGATGCGTCGGATGTTGCGATTGCGACTACCTTTGGACCGAATATGCTCGAGAGCTTTCGGGTGTGGACCGATGAGATCGTCGAGATTGAAGGTAACTGATGTCCGTACTGACGGTTCATCATTCGACGGTATACCGGTATAGCGAGCCCGTGGGGCTAGGAGAACATCGCATGATGTTTCGGCCCCGAGAAAGCTATGACTTGCGGCTTATCAGGACAGAGCTTGAGATTAGGCCGCAGCCAGCGATGGTGCGATGGCTGCATGATCCATTTGACAACTCGGTGGCCGTGGTGAGCTTTGAAGGAAGCACTACAATGTTGAGCTTTGAGAGCACAGTCACGCTGGAACACGTTGAGACTTCCCTGCCCGAGTATCCACTGGAAGAATATGCGCGGACTTATCCTTTTCGGTATGCCGATGAAGACTATCCGAATATCGTTTCAGGCCTGGAACGCCGCTATGCCGGGGAGAGCGTTCCAGCATGGGCCCTGCAGTTTCTCGACCCGGCCGAGCAGACCCTGACGATGAAGGTCTTGAGTACGATGGCTATGGGGATTCGTGAACAGTTCAAGTACAACACCCGGAGCGAGAAGGGGGTGCAGACGCCGGAGGATACGCTGAAGAGCGGGACGGGGAGTTGCCGGGATTTCGCTGTGTTGATGATGGAGGCAGCGAGGTCTTTGGGGATTGCGGCGAGGTTTGTGAGTGGTTACATTTTTGCTCCCAATAGTTCGGGACTGGCCGGGGGAGGGGCGACACATGCGTGGATGCAGGCTTATCTGCCCGGCGCAGGCTGGATCGATTTTTGCCCGACCAATGGCATCATCGGGAATCGCAATCTGATACGTGTGGCTGTGGCCTGGACGCATGATCAGGTGTTGCCGCTGTGTGGGACTTATGCGGGTTCCGCCGAGGCTTTTCAGGGCATGGACGTGAGTGTGAATGTCACTGAAGTGGCCAAATCCCTTGCATAGCATTCTTCGACGCGGCGGGGCGAGCCGGTTTGTTTTTTTGTGTGACCACGCGAGCAATCATGTTCCGGACGAACTTAGCGGGCTTGGCGTTGCAGCGGAAGAACTGGAA
>CAZZGS010001108.1:0-1734 GCA_964653845.1 uncultured Bryobacter sp. | reverse complement strand
ACTTCAATCCGCACTCGAAGCAGCACCGGAAGCGTTGGTAGGTGGATTCACTTTAAATGGCTGTGGCGACAACATCTTTGCTGTAGCCAATCAGCTCCTCATCGATAGCGTTTGCGATTGGTTTTCCAAGTTTGCGCCGGAACTGCTTTTTTACCCATCCAACAATTTTGCCTGCGACCGGCTGCTTTTTTTGAGGCTGGGCGGCTTTGATTCCAACTTTTCTCTCGCCGCTGGAGAAGATCGTGAATTTTGCGCACGATGGATGGCAAGTGGCGGCAAACTGTTGCGGCAGACCGAAGCCGTCTTGCACCACAGACACCCGCAAACGTTGGGGAAATTCACGGAAATGCACTTCCGTTATGGCCGCGGGGCAGCCTTGTTGCACTCGATCACACCAATCAGTACAATGCAGCGCACACGTGTTTATCTTTACATTCGATTACTTACGGATCCGTTACGAAAATTACCGGTGCAGCGGGCGCTCCTGGCCATTCCACTACTCGCGTGGTCACAGTGGATCTCAGCCCTCGGTTATGCCTATCAACACTTTGTCCGAAGGTCTTCGAGCAGCAAATCACGCTCCCGGTCGAGGACGTAGTCAATCCTGCGGATTTCAAATGCCTGATATGAGGCCATCGATTGACCAACACCGAAGAGGTAGCCGACAGCTTCTCCTGCGGCATGGCAGAGCAGCGCGCTGAGCGTCCAGGGAAGGGCCTTAAAAACTCGTACTTCCAACCTGCTATGCTTGCCATTGACCCACTGCATCAAGCGGAGCAGTCGAAGCAGTGGCACCATTGGAAAGGCCGATGCGTAGAGCAACCGCTTCACGAGAGGCCAAGGTTTTGCTCTTTCACTCCCAATGATGCGCCCGCCGTAGTAGCTGTGAGAAAAGAGTGCGCGTGATTTGGACAGATTCACATGATGGGTCACGGCATCGACATCGAGAAAAGCCCGATGCCCCTTTGATCTCATCGCTTCGTGTAGCACCCATTCAGAGACCAGCCAAGAAGCCAAATCTCCTTCCATGCCAAGCAGCGCCTTTCTGTCGTAGCAGGTATTATGCCCGGGGCCTCGTAGCACAGCGCCACTATTTTGAGGCAAGAAGAACTCGATGAAGGTCAATTGGAAATTGGCCCAACTCACCAAGGTGGCAGGGTTGCCGTTGAGGACGCGAGGGGCGACCACCTGAAAGCCTTCTCCTTGCCGTTGGATCAGTACCTCGGCCCAACGAGGTTCGGGAAAGGAATGGTCTTCGGCCAATACTACCGCCTGACCGGTTGCAGCCTCAATCCCCGCCGCCCAACCGATTGCACCATAAGGAACCTTCGGCAAAACGACCTGTTTCCAGTTAGGAATCTGACTGAGCTGAGCAAGATCGAGATCCGATGCATTCGATGCATTCGAAACCAGAATCAATTCCAGTTCGTGCAATGCCGTCTGAAGAGTGATGTGGCGAAGAGTCTTTCTAATCGCTTCAAAGCCTTGGGCATGATTCAAAATGATCGACAAGACTATGGACATTGACCCTCGTGGACTATCGTAGCTCGTGAGTATCGGCTTGTGGTTTAGATTGCGCGGCGGGTGCTGGGGGGAAGGCCGGATAGGCTCTTGAGGTTACAGAGTCGAGAAAACTTGGGCTGCCAGTTTTGAGACACATCGGGGATGAGTTTGAGGTTTTGATTTATTCGAGGCAGGGGTTGACTATTGGGAGGCCGCGGAGGCGAGAGAAGT
>CAZZGS010001107.1:0-1734 GCA_964653845.1 uncultured Bryobacter sp. | reverse complement strand
CGTTAGCATGACACTGGGTCACCGCATTCAATTAAAACCGCAGACACCGTTCCCGGAACGGGAAGCGTCCGACGCAGCCGGATCTGCCCGACTGGCTTACCCGGGAATTTGTGAAGGACGGATACAGCCTCAAGAAAATGCACCGGCTGAGGATGACTTCCGCGGCGTATCGAAGAGCGGCCTCAAATGATGCAGAAGCCTTCGCCAAAGACCCGGAGAACAAACTCCTTTGGCGCATAAACCGTCGCCGGCTTGAAGGCGAAGCCATCCGCGCCGTGAATGGGCGGTCCCGGCATCTATGCCCGGCTGCCGCAGGGCGTGACCGTCGAGTTCCCGAACGATGACAAGGAACTGAGTTGGAGAACATCCTGCAACGGCATAAGCTCAACCTGCCAACGGTACGAAACTGGAGATGCGGCAAAAACTCGCGCGCGAACCGGTTGCGGAAAAAATCCGTAAGGTCAGCCAGCTTGTCCGGCTGGCGAAGACCTTCCCGCGTCGCGCCGCCCGCCCGACGGCTGCTCCATCATCCGGCAAATAAAAGCCAACCGATCCAAACCCAAAACCGCGAAAGCACCGACCTTTGTCCTGCGCGCCGAACGCACCCTGAAGCTTCCGCTGATCCTCCGGCAGGACGGCAAAGTGGTGGAGAGGCCGGCATGAAAACCGAAACCGCCGGCAAACACGCCGCCCAACAAGCCCGCAAGCAAGGCATGGAAGCCAAGTCTAAGAAGTTTGTGGATATTGGCGCGGAGGTTT
Organism: uncultured Bryobacter sp.; assembly: GCA_964653845.1. Classification (GTDB taxonomy): domain Bacteria; phylum Acidobacteriota; class Terriglobia; order Bryobacterales; family Bryobacteraceae; genus Bryobacter. Next base: position 975 of record CAZZGS010001107.1, on the reverse strand, counting down.
ACGTCAAATGAAACTGCTTATCGTGCCCCTGAGCGACATCCACGTTCGCAAGGAAGCGAACACGTCCTTACCTCGTTTGGAAAAAGTTGCGCCAGCGATAGCCAACGAAGTGGCGAATGTTGCTGCTGCGGTCATCGTTGTTTCGGGTGACATAGCGTACTCTGGTGAAAAAGTGGAATCCGCGGTTGCATTGCCGTAGTTCAAAGCAGTAAAGGCTGAACTTGCCCGAAGACTTCGAGACGTTCCTATTCATTGCCTAGCCGTACCGGGAAATCACGACTGCGCTTTTCGAGACGCCGGAAGCATACGGGAAATAATCCTTGAAAAACTCAATAATGATCCACCCCACCCTTTCGCTGACGACGCTTGCGATGCCTGTGCCTGCACTGGCGTTCAGAAGGAGTTTTTTGACTTCCTGTCAAACTTCCAGCCGTCGCAGGCCTCAAAGGAAAGGCGCCGTGTTTACCACGAATACAGCATACCGGTAGGTGAACGGTGTCCTGGTTAGGTAGCTACAAAGTGGCATAGAGATGGGCCAAGCGGTGGGCTGCGACAACCTCCGCGAGGTCGTCTCGAATTGCGTGGCGTAACCAGCGGATAAACTTGACCGAGTGCTAGGTGGCCCTTCTGGCGATCAAGAGCAACGACGACACTGGGCGTCCGACCGCGGCCACCCAGTCTAGCAATTGGGCGGTGCGTTGTTCTCGGCGACGATCCTCTGCAGTGTTGATGACCCTGTGATGATTTTCCAACCGGTCCTCATAGAGGAGCAGGAGGTCAGCTCTGGAATCTCTGCCAGTCAGGCAGGCAGGCAGGGTAGCGGTACGGGCGATTAGGGCCAGATTCACGCCGATCGCCAAGTCGCGTCGTCGCGTGCTGGCCGGAGAGTAGAAATAGTTGGTGCGTCCCGGCGTGTTGGTAAAGCGTGGACCGTGTTCCTGGAGAAACCCACGGCCGCTCCCGACCGCCTCGAGC
>CAZZGS010001106.1:0-1735 GCA_964653845.1 uncultured Bryobacter sp. | reverse complement strand
TACCGTTTTCGTTCCGGGCGAGGACCCGATTGCTGTTCGGCTTCAGACCGGAATCCCCACCAAACACCTTTCGGCTGAAACTTTGACGAGGCTATTGCGTTGAATTCAGTCATCGTTGCGGCCCGCTGGTTTGCTTCCCTCTCTTTCAAAGGCTTTCGACACTCCGCTTGGAGTCTGCTACCGGGCGCTCCGGCGCTTACCCGGACAGGACTTGCACCCATGAGATCAATACTTCTGTCAGGACGCACCATTGGTTATATTTTATTCGGAGTAGATATCTTCGAAGGCCAGTAAAATTGGCGTTTTGTCGAACAACGTTAGACTCAGGGCCTGTAGAAGCTGTAGAGAGACATCTGGATAGCTAGGCGCTTCCGAACGATTGCCCCCCAGGACGTAAACTGAGATGGCAATCCAGATTTGAGACTTAACGTCGTTCTTGCTGATCCTATAGAAGGCCTTGATTCTGAGGTGCTGCTTGATCCATTTGAAGAACAACTCCACTTTCCAACGGGACTTGTAGATAGATAGGTCGCGGTAGAGACGGCCATTACTGCCCGCCCCCCGCACAGATCCGTACGTGCAGAGTTACCGCATACGGCTCCTGCCTAAGGTCGTGACGCGAAGAACCGCTCCTCCCGATAGGGATGCAGAACTCGGCATGACGGTACGTACTTACGGGTGAGTCGATTGAACCGCGCCAGGTTTTGCCGGAGGCTGGAACGTTGAGAGGCACTGTCACGTTGCAAAATTCGCTGGGCTCACGACCAGGGTTCTGAAACTTGAATCGACCACAACTGAAACAACAGAGAATTTTAGCCCTTTCTTTTAAACACGATAAAATACATTATCATGTTTAAAAGGTAGCCCATGTCCGACCTCGTTCCGGTCCCCGAAGCCCGCGCTCTCACCGCCAAACAGTTCGGCGATCTGGCCGATGTCCCGCCCGAACTGGAATGGCTCGCCAACATCACTAACCTCAAAACCCGGCTTGCATATAAAGACGATGTGAACGGCTTCTCCCACTTCGCCGGTTTACGGAGTCCGATTGAGCTGCGCGGCGTCACGCGCGCCCATGTCATCGCCTGGCGCAAGGAGTTGGAGGTCCGGGCCCTCTCGCCGGCCACCATCCGGCGCAAGCTCGCGGCGTTGTCATCGCTCTTCGATTATCTGTGTGAGCGGAATGCCGTCGCCGGCAATCCCGTCGATGGCGTCAAGCGGCCGCTGGCCAACGGCAACGAAGGTTCGACCCCCGCGCTCGGCGATGCCCAGGCTCGCAAGTTACTGGATGCGCCGCCCGCCGACACTCTCAAGGGTATGCGCGACCGGGCTATTCTCGCCGTCCTGCTCTATCATGGCCTGCGGCGGGAGGAGCTCTGTCGGCTTCTGGTCAAGGATGTGCAGAGCCGTGAAGGCGTAATGCATTTTCGAGTTTGCGGTAAGCGCGGCAAGATCCGCTACATCCCCGTTCACGCCGCGGCGCAAAGGCTCATTGGAGAGTATCTCGGAATGGCTAAGCACGGCGACGATCTAGGAGGTCCCTTGTTCCGTCCGGTGCGAAACAACCGGACGCCGGAAAAGTTAAAGCGGCCGCTCGATCCCGCTTCCGTCTATCGCAACATCGTCCGCCATTACGGACTGATGGCGGGTGTCAGCGGCGATGTCATCGGCCTGTGTGTGCATTCGCTCCGCGCTACCGCCGCCACCAATGCCCTCTCGCATCAGGCCGATATCGCCA
>CAZZGS010001105.1:0-1737 GCA_964653845.1 uncultured Bryobacter sp. | reverse complement strand
AAGGCAATGCGCCTGGTACGATCGACGCCGTTACGGATGCCGCAATACGGTAGTTCGGATTTCGCCCTTACCCCAGACTGTTTGCCTTCCCACCCCAGTCCAGAAGCCAGCTTCGAGGTAAGGCACGAACTCTCCCAGCTCGCCTTCATAAACGGCTTCACCGATGAAGCCACTGATGGGATGAGTATCTCCAGTTGCTCTACTCGTTCGGTTGCGATCGACACGCTCGATAGACTGCTCGATCATCCGCACCTGGAGGGCCCTCTCTCCCATCCCCCGGAAATCAATCTCCAGCGGCCCCTCTCCATACAAGGCGCGCAGGCTACTGATTCGATCGCGTAGCCTCGCGAACAAGACACCAAAGTCCGCGCCCTCGCCACCCTTCAACTCTGTCGGAGTCAGAAACTCAACTCTAACTCGTGATACGGTCTCGACCGGGGGGCTGAGATTGAGGATCACCCGTTTGGTATCGACCCAGGCATGGTCAAAAAGGTGCACGGTAAATGGCACTTCTTCGCCAGCACGGAAGCTGCGCCCGTCGAGGCTGCGTGTTCGCAATACATAGGGCCGCGGCGGATCCTTGAGGCCACTGGGCCCTGCGCTCACAGGTGCAAAGAGATGTTGATACAACTCCGGCCGCTCTTCAAAAAGCTCCCGTCCAAACTGACCACGAATCAGATTCGCGGCACCGTGCGCTCCAAAAGAAATCGGGCTCCTCGCCACCAGCCGAAGCTGGGCAACAAAGAGCCCGAATCGTGGATCCACTCTAGAAAATGAACTTGGCGCCAAGTTGGATCTTACGCGAACCGCTGATCACTGTGTCGCGAATTCGTCCAAAGGTGGTGGATGCCACGTTCGAAGTGGGGAAGCCAAAAGTTGGCGTATTGGTCAGGTTCGTCATGTCGGCACGAACTTCCATCTTGAAGCGCTCGGTCAATGCCACGCGCTTGAGAAATGATGAATCCATGTTGAACGAGCCAGGCCCATAGAAGCGGTTGCGGCCTGAGCTGCCGATGGATCCCGCTGCCGGGTTCGAGAACGCAGCAACTTCTTCTGGCGAGAAATACCACTTCAAGCCGTCCGCACGCTGTGTCACCGTTCCGGCGCCATCGCACTTGTTGCAATCTGCCGTTGCTCCGATCACGTTGCTGAAGGAATTGAACCCTGAGTAGACCGTAAAGGGCCGACCGCTAGTCAGCGTCATCAATCCGGCCAATTGCCACTCACCGATGATGCTGTTCAAGGCACGACCGGCGTTACCGGCAAAACGGCGGCCCTTGCCAAAGGGTAGTTCGTAAATCCAGTAACTTTGGATAGTATGGCGGCGATCAAAGTCGCTTGGGGCATAGTTGCCGCGGCGATTGTTGATGTCGAAGGGAGTGGACGAACCGCTCTGCGACACACCACCACCGACGACCGTGAAGGCCGGGTCGAAGCTGCGAGTATCAAGCGACTTGGCCCAGGTGTAGCTAAGCTGCGCCGTCAGGCCACCGGCCATGCGGCGATCCACCTGCATCTGCAGGCCATGATAAGTGGAGAAATCGTTGGAGTCGATCACGTTCACGCCATTGGCAAACTGCGGATAGGGAATAAAGAAGTTCGCTCCCAGACCAGCTGATTGAGCAATCGGTACACCGCCAACGAGGCGGCGCGAAAGGTCCTGCGCGACGATTGCCACGGAGTTGCCACGGATGTCGGCTGCATACTGCGAGCGCATGAAGGCGCTACCCGTTTGCG
>CAZZGS010001104.1:0-1744 GCA_964653845.1 uncultured Bryobacter sp. | reverse complement strand
TCCCTGGATATTGCACTCGACCGGGGCGACATCGAACTTTCTCCGGGCAGCTCGACGCTAGCGGCCATTGCCGCCAAGACTTCCAGCGGTGCAGTAACTATGCATCTTCCCGAAAACGCAAAATATGATCTCGAGGCCATCACCAGGCGAGGCGAAGTAGATAACGTCTTTGGCAGTCCTCTGGCCCGGCGCGAGGAAGACAGGGGCGGCTCGATTCGTGGCAACAACGGCGGGCCCAAGATCAGCCTTGAGACCGGTCGTGGCAGCATGACCGTAACTCGTGGCGGTATGATGAGCAACCGCATGGACATGTCCATGCCAAAGCCACCCAAAGCACCGGAAGCCCCCAAGCCTCCCACGGTGGTTGAACGCTAGAAGCCATCTACTCAAATGCTTTAGGCGCGATGCGTATCCGCACGCCAGTTCTTGATCTGCATCTTGATCGCCTTCTGGTCAAGATTCTTTGCCACCGCCTCGGCAGCCAGCGCCAGAAATTCTTCATCTGAGGCGAAGCGGAGCGCGATAATCTGCCCGATCGTCAGACGCGGGTCGAGCAATTTGCCCGTCATAACAAAGTGCCTAAGGTTCTCTTCGGCACGGATACCGCGATCCTGTGCCTTGAGAGCAAATATGCGTCCAAAGAAAGCAACCACGAGAACACACATACTCAGCACAACTAAAAGCGAAGCGCTATAGATCCGTTGGTGATCACCAAATGACTGATAGAAATTGACACAAGCCCCGATAAAGCAGAGCAACAGGGCGAAACCTACGGCAAGAAATCCAGGGACACGCTGGGCGTGGTTTTCATAATTTTGTGTGGGCATCGAATCCATCCTCTCACGATCTGAGGATTAAGCCATAATGCAAAGATGGAACTCAAACGCGGATCAGAACTCAAACCAGCCTGTGGCAATTCCGATTATTTTTCAGGAGAGGTTTGGATTGAGCCGCTCGTCGCAACCAGCCTGGTCAACATAAAAGTGGTGCGCGTAACCTTCCTGCCCGGTGCACGCACTGCTTGGCACACCCACCCCGGTGGACAAATTCTACATGTGGTTTCAGGCCGCGGCTGGGCCCAAAAAGAAGGCGAGGCTGCCTTCGCAATGAGTGCAGGTGACACCGTCATCATTGGCGCTGGAGAAAAGCATTGGCATGGTGCAGCAGCCGATAGCCCAATGACTCATATTGCGATGCAGCCGATCGTAGGCGGAGTCGATTCGGTGTGGCTCGAAAAAGTAAGCGACGATCAATACGCCGCTACCGGCGCTGCATAAACCAAATCACCAGCGACCCGGCAACACTTACGAGCAAACAGGCTCCAAGCGGGAAAAAGACCGTGGTGTTCTTGCCCCGCCAGGTCAGGTTGCCAGGAATCTTGTCGCCGGCCCACACCAGCAGCCCAAGAGCCACCAGCATCAGGCCAGCCACAACTAACAATTTGCCGAATTGCGGCATTATGCGCCTCTACCCAAGTACGACGAGTTCTTCTTCGGTCTTGGCAGCGGGCAATTGCTGCGTCAACTCCATCGAGCAGAACTTCGGCCCGCACATCGAACAGAAGTGCGCGCTCTTGGCACCATCTGCCGGCAGTGTCTCGTCATGATAAGCCTTGGCCGTCTCAGGGTCGAGCGAGAGATTGAACTGATCTTCCCAACGGAAGGTGTAGCGCGCCCGTGATAAAGCATCGTCACGAAGCTGAGCCGCCGGATGACCCTTGGCAAGATCGGCAGCGTGAGCGGCG
>CAZZGS010001103.1:0-1747 GCA_964653845.1 uncultured Bryobacter sp. | reverse complement strand
GGCCAACGAAGACCAATCCCGCACCCTCGCCACCCTGCGCGACACGCTGCTGCCGCAGCTGCTGAGCGGGAAAGCCACGGTCAACTTACCAAGGGCACTTCAAGCAATATGAACACACACGATCCGCGCGAACACATCCGGGGCATCCACCAGATTCTGATTTCCGACAAGAAGCGTATCGGCTTTCTGTTCGGTGCAGGGTCGTCACTTGCGACGGGACTGCCGACTGTTTTTGTTCCCGCGATCGAAAAAATGACGAAGACTATCGTCGCCGAAGTAGAGGCGCATTCGCCTGAGTTCGCGGCTGCCATAAAGGAGATTCAAACTGAAACTGAGACGCTGAAGGTGGTCTTCAACATCGAAACGCTGCTCTCAAGTATTGAAGCTAAGCGGGCCGTCATTGGTGCGGGAAAGCTCAACGGACTCGACTCAGTCGGATTCACCGACTTGGCGACGCTCGTAAAGACCCGTGTCGTGAAACTGGTCTCAGTGCACGAAACGTTGCCGGCAGCCGACCGAAAGAAACTGGCTCACGCCCGTCTCGCAAATTGGGTTCAGAAGGCGAGAAGGCGGTTTCCCGCTGAAATCTTCACAACGAATTACGACTACCTATTTGAAATTGCCCTCGAAGGCTCAGGCATACCGTATTTCGACGGCTTCTCTGGTTGCTTTGAACCGTTTTTCTGTCCCGAGGCTGTGGAAGATGTCGAGGCTTACCCGCATCTCGTCAAACTTTGGAAAATGCATGGTTCGCTAGGATGGACCTATCGCGACTCAGACAAGGCTGTGATTCGGCAGCAATCAGCCTCTGAAGATTCCATCCTAATCTACCCTTCCCACCTCAAGTACAACACGTCAAAGAAGCAGCCGTATGTCGGACTAATCGACAGGCTTTGCGCCTTCCTCCAGCAAGACGATGCGGTTCTTTTCACTTGCGGATATTCGTTCGGAGACAACCACATCAACGAACGGATAGTGACGTCGCTCCGACGGGGAGCGAACTCTCATGTGATCGCGATGTATTACGACGAAACGCGGACGGAGGACGCAAAGAGTGTGTTTGGTCTCGCAGACGAGACCAACAGTGTTCGTGGTCTCGCAACACATGAGACCGGAGGGAAAATGTCAGTTTATGGGCTGCGCCACGCCGTTATCGGCGGGAAGTTTGGCGGATGGAGATTGAGAGATGAACCGAAGACGACGGAGTCAATCCGTGTGAGTCAATACTTTGACGAAGACGCTGCAACTCCGTCGGACGAGGCGGGTGAGCGCAAAGGGGATGAGCGATGGGAAGGGACTGGGCGGTTCCTTCTGCCTGACTTCGGGAAACTTACTGAATTCCTGGATGACCTCTCGTCGTCTGAAGGGCCAGCGAGCACGCTGCAATCGAAATGAAACACAATCCAACGCACATCGGTCAGGTTGAGAGCGTGAGCGGGAACTCCGTGACGATCAAGATGGCGAGCAACTACCCGTCGAACATGCCAATTGTCGATGGCACGGTTTACCGGATCGGGCAGATCGGATCATTCCTCAAGATTCCTTTGGGATACGCCAATTTGTATGGGCTTATCACGCAGGCCGGTGTCCTTGCGATGCCGGAGTCGCTGCTGATGGCCTACAAGGAAAATCCGTCAATCGCGGATGGACACCGCTGGTTGCGGATGATTCTTGTCGGTGAGCAGATCGGTTCATTTTTTGAGAGAGGAGTGCTCCAGTCGCCGACTTCGGGCGACCAAGTCCATCT
>CAZZGS010001102.1:0-1750 GCA_964653845.1 uncultured Bryobacter sp. | reverse complement strand
AAGCCTGGGAGCGCTTTTCCTTCTACGGCATGACCGCCCTCCTCATGCTCTTCATGGTCAACCACCTCCTCCTCCCGGCTAACTCCGGCAGCATCGCCGGCTTCTCTGCCTTCCGCACCGCAATCGAATCCCTCACCGGCCCCCTCTCAACACAAGCCCTCGCCTCACGCATCTTCGGCCTCTACGGCGGCCTCGTCTACTTCACGTCGGATGAAGGCCACACCACGCTGGCTCGGCCACCGCAACGCCGTCATCCTCGGCGCCATCCTGATGTCCATCGGCCATCTCGCCATGGCCTTCGAGCAATCCTTCCTCCTCGCCCTCCTCTGCCTCGTCCTCGGCTCTGGCTTCCTCAAAGGCAACATCACCGCTCAAGTCGGCGCACTCTATCCGCCAGGCGAAATCATCCTCCGCTCCAAAGGCTTCACCATCTTCAGCGCTTCCATCAACGTAGGCGCATTCACCGGTTCCTTCTTCTGCGGCCTAATCGCGAAGTACTACGGCTGGCACATCGCTTTCTCCGTCGCCGGCGTCTTCATGCTCTGCGGCTTGGCCACATACCTAAGCGGCTACAAACACCTGCCAGCCCGCATCAAACCAAAACACGAGCAAACCACCACCCTCACCTCAAATGACAGAACCAAACTCCTGCTCCTGGCCGGTGTCCTGGGTATCTCGATCTTCCACACCATCTGCTACTTCCAGTCACTCAATGCCTTCCCCATCTGGCTCCAACAACACACAGACCTAACCGTCGGCGGCTTCACCATCCCCATCCCCTGGTTTCTCTCAACAGAAACGCTATCCTCCATCACGGCCGCCCCACTCCTGCTGATGCTTTGGCGCTGGCAAGCAAAGCGAGGCAGCGAACCCACCGACTTCAACAAATTCACCATCGCCGCCACCATGGCCGCCTTCAGCTACCTGATGCTTGCCACCGTCTCATACTTCCACGGCGAAGCTAAAATCCACCCTATTTGGCCCTTCCTCTACACCATCGGCATCGGCTACTCCTTCGTCTACAACTGGCCCACCGTCCTCGCCCTCGTCTCCCGCGTCGCACCAGCCAGCGTGAACTCCACCATGATGGGCATCGCCTTCCTAACCCTCTTCATCTCCAGCAACGTCATCGGCTGGATAGCCGGCTTCTACGAAAAAATGTCTCCCGCCGCCTTTTGGCTGCTCCACGCAGGCATCGGCTTCACCGGTGCCATCGTAGTACTCACCCTGGGCCCCTGGCTCAATCACCGCCTTCGTGATACAACAAATTCAGCCGTCTGCGCCGATGCTTAGCAACTCAATCCTCATACTGCTAGCCACAACCCTGGCCGCCCAGCCCCCACTCCTCAAGCAAAACTGCCAGGGCTGCCACAACTTCACCACCCCGCTACCCGCAGACCGCCTCGTCCGCATCCACGACCGCGTAGCCAACCACGAAATGCCACCCAAAGGCACCCCCCTCTCCACCACCAAGCGCCACCAACTCTTGAACCAACTCGCCAAAACCATCGAGCAACAGGAACCCCCACGCATCCCTATGCGCCGCCTCACCCGCGACGAATACGAACAAACCCTCCGCGACATTCTCGATCTCCCCCACCTCGACATCCGCGACATGCTCCCCGAAGACCGCGTCACCCTTCACTTCAACAAGACCGCCGACTCCCTCGACATCTCCCGCGTCCAACTCACCGCCTATCTCGACGCCGCAGCAGCCGCACTCCGCCAGGCCATCCCCACACCTCAGCCC
>CAZZGS010001101.1:0-1751 GCA_964653845.1 uncultured Bryobacter sp. | reverse complement strand
TGTCGATTGTGGGCATGAAGCTTAAACAAGTTCAACTCGCTGGCCGCTCGCTACCGATTCTCTCTGCTACTTCCGACGAAACCCAGCTTCAAATTCCTTATGATGCCGTGATCCCCTCACCTGCTTTCGAGCTCAAAACAGAGACAGGCAGCCTTCGTATGGATCTCGAACTCACCGAAACCGCCCCGGTCATCTTTACCGACCGCGACGGCGCCCCTCTTATGCTGGATGCCGAGACGGGCGAACTTCTCGATCCAACGCTGCCCCTCAAGGCTGGCATGCGTGTGCAGATTCTTCTCACCGGCCTCGGTCGTGTTTCCCCTGAATGGCCGGCCGGAAAGGCAGCCCCGGCCCAAAATTCCCCGCGCGTCACTGCCCCCGTCAGAGTTTGGCTCAATGGCCAAACCCTCGAAGTTGCCAAGGCTGAACTTGCCGGCGGCTATATCGGTTTTTATGCAGTCGAAACCAGATTGCCACCTATCGTCGACAACGCTTTCGCTACCCTTAGCGTCGAAGCCGGGGGGCGCTTCTCCAATACCATACAAATTCGTACATCACTCGATTAACGCGAGTCGTCGCCCCCGTGTTAATCTGTAATTTCCCTCAGTAGGACTCCCCGTGGATAAATCACTTCATAATGTAATCAAGCACGACCAGTTTGTGGAAACGGTCGGCGAAGCATCCGAGTACGTCTCGGGTCATAGAAAACAAGTCGCCATGTACGTCGGCATTGCCATCGTTGTCGCCGCCCTAGGCTACGGCATCTGGTGGTATATGGGTACCCAAAAAGCCCAACGTCAAGCGGCTCTCGGCGAAGCTATGGGCATTGCTCAGGCCACTACCAGTCGCACCACCTCCGAAGAGAAAAAAGTAATCGAAGCTTTCACTAAGGTTTCTTCTACCTATTCCGGCAGCAAAGAAGGCAACATCGCCCTCTACATGCTCGCTATGCTCGACATTGAACGCGGCGACACCGCCTCGGGCGAAAAGCGGCTGAAAGAAGTCATGGGCGGCAACAAAGAACCCGCTTCTCTCGCCAAGTTTACAATGGCTGAAATTCTCCAGGGCCAAGGCAAGTCTGCAGAATCGGAAGCCCTCCTGCGCGAACTCGTCGCCAACCCAACCTACCTGATGCCCAAAGAGCAGGCGACCCTTCAGTTGGCCCGCTACATCGCCAAGTCCAAGCCTGAAGAAGCCCGCAAGCTTCTTGAGCCACTGCGCACGGCACGTTCCCCGATTTCAACTCCTGCCATGGAAGTACTCAGTTCTCTGCCCGCCGCTCCGATGACGGCTGCGCCGAAGAAGTAACCCGAAAGGCAACATGATCCGGACTGGTGTTCTGGCCCAGCTTCGCTTCCCTGTGGAGAGAAGTCTGGGCCGTCGCTTTCCTGAGAGCCTTCCTTCCTTCCGCAATGACTTCCAGCGCGATCGCGACCGTATCGTTCACTCCCGCGCCTTTCGCCGCCTGGAAGCCAAAACCCAGGTCTTCCCGTCCGGCATCTCCGACCACTTCCGAAATCGCCTCACCCATACTCTCGAGGTCGCTCAACTCGCCCGCACTGCCGCCCGAGTCCTTGGCGTCGACGAAGACTTCACCGAAGCCCTTGCCTTGGCCCACGACATCGGGCATCCCCCTTTCGCTCATTCCGGCGAAGTTGCTCTCAACAAGATCCTCGCCCGCTTCGGCGAACGCTTCGAACACAACCTCCATTCCCTCCGAATCGTCGAATCCTACGAGCATCGCTATGCCA
>CAZZGS010001100.1:1462-1754 GCA_964653845.1 uncultured Bryobacter sp. | reverse complement strand
GCTCAGGGGAACCAGGGGCAAAAAGCTTTGCTGTACCAAGTGCATCACGGCAGCAAAAAAGCCTTTATCCGATTCTGGCATTTCCCAAAGAGCGACACCTTGATCTAAGAAATTAGACAACAATCGAAACAGGATTGGATGCGTGAGCGAATCTAAATCCAAGCCATACTTTTCATGCCAAGCAGAACGAAGCCCATGAAAAGCCGCTCCCGCCGGGACCGGTGGCTCTTCAAAAGTTTCGTTGAGCAGCTTGGATTTCCACGCCTGCTGTTCGCTTTTGTCGGAGAAGGTG
>CAZZGS010001100.1:0-1452 GCA_964653845.1 uncultured Bryobacter sp. | reverse complement strand
AAGGTGCGTTTGAGAACGGTCTCTAGCGCGGGAATGGTGATTTTGCCGTCGTTAAACTTCTGACGATAAAACTCAAAAGACTCCAGACTCTTCGCACCAAAAAATGCACCCGCCTCCTCCACCGCCACTTCAAATGGGCGGTGTTGGAAAGCGTGCAATGTATTGTGGTGAATAAAATCTTTGATTGGCAGCTGTGCAGGCAACCAATGCGCTATTACGTCTAGCCATTCATGCGCGGTTTGAGTTGTAGGAGACACCGCGTGACTCGCAGTAGTTTTATCCACGTCCCAGTTTCCGCCCAGAAAGTGGAGCGGCTCCAACTTGTGAGTGGTCCTCTGAGAACCTGAGTTTCAGAGTAATCCCGTATTGTTGCAACTCCTCCTGGTAACGGTGCAAATGCTCCATTACCGTGTGGTCGACAAGACGTGCGGCACGCAAGTCGAGTTCCACTGAGGTGCCTTTTTCGAGGCCATCCATGAGTCGCTTCAACGCCAAGAAGTTACTAAAAACCGCTGGGCTGTTGATTTTGAGAGTCATGTGTTCGGCGCCGTTCTCACTCGCATGATTGAGACGAAACAACGATATAAATGCGCCTCCGCGCACACCGTTTAGAACAAGTTCAATGACCACACCCGAAGCAACACCAATGAGTAAGTCAGTTGCTAGGGTAATGATAAACGTCGATGCAAACACTACCGATTGATCCCAACCCACGTGCCAAACCTCAGTCAGCTGCTTGGGATGCGCTAGCCGGAATCCCACGACCACCAGAACAGCGGCTAAACAAGCGAGTGGTATTTCGTGTAACAGATGCGGGAATGCGACGATGAAAATCAGTAAGAACACGCCGTGGAAGAAATTTGACCAGCGGGTGCGAGCACCATTGGCGACGTTGGCCGTACTACGGACGATTTCAGCAATGACTGGCAATGCACCAATCGCACCGCAGATAGTATTGCAGATGCCCTTTGACCACAGCTCCTTATTCAAATTAGCGCTGCGCTTGTAGGGATCCATTTTATCGACAGCGTAGGCGCTCAAGATCGATTCGATCGTTCCCACCAATGCAATGGAGAGAGCCATGCGAGCAAATACGCCCGTCCAAACCATATCGAAGCGCGGCAGGATAATCGCGTCGCGGAAATTCTGAGGTACGTTTAAGAGGAAGTTGGGTCCGAGTGCGTAATCCTTCATGAACACGTGCACGGTGTGTTGGTGTTCGAGGTCGAAGTAGAAGCCTAGGGTAATACCGACGACAACCACTAAGAGAGGCCCAGGGACCCGTTTCAACCAACCAATCTTGTTAAAATTAAGAGCGACCAACATCGCCAAACTCAATCCGCCGATTAAAGCGATGTCGGGATTCATGTTCGCGACACTGTGAGGGATTTCAGCAATCAGCGCCAGAACTTCTTTCGATTCTGGCGCCACTCCCAACAACACGTGCACTTG
>CAZZGS010001099.1:0-1758 GCA_964653845.1 uncultured Bryobacter sp. | reverse complement strand
ACCCCGCCATGTACGGCCGTGTCAGCGCTGTAGAAATCGGCTGCGCCGGCATCGTGCGCAAAGAAATCCCCCTCGATCACGATGAGCTAGTCGACCGGGGCATCCTTGTCTACACCGGCAAGCCCCGCAACTCCGGCATCAACAACTGGGAAGTCACCAAGTCCTACATCGACGGCGACAAAACCGTCCGCCGCAACTTCGACAAGATCTCTGCCATCTCCAGCGCCATGCGCGTGGCACTCGAGAAAGCCGACTGGAATGAAGCCGGCCGCCTCCTCCGCGAAGAATGGTCGTTCCGCCGCAAGAACGCCCCCACCATCTCGACAGACCTCATTGATGCTTTGGCTGAAAAAACCCGCAAAGCCGGAGCCAAAGGCTTCAAGGTCTGTGGTGCAGGCGGCGGTGGTTGCTGCTTTGTTTTGGTCGACAAAGGTGCCAAGCCCAAAGTTAGCGAAGTCATCAAATCCCTCGGTGCTCAGGTACTCGATTTCAAAGTCGCCCCAGAAGGTGTAAAGGTCAAAGTGAGTGCCTAAGCTCGGCCACACCGGTCTGGCTCTACGCGTCGGGATCTTCGTGATCACCGGCATCCTCACCCTGCAACTCGTCTCGGCGCTGCTCGCCTGGTCTGGCCTGCTCGTGCAAGCCGCTATGGCCGTCTTCGCCTCGGCCGCTGTCGCCAACGCTTTATCTCTGCGCATCTTCGAGCGCGGCGGCCTTAGCGACGTCGGGCTCGGCTGGCAAAAGGGCACCCACCGCAACCTCCTCTATGGCCTCGTCGGCGGCCTCTTGAGCGCCCTCGCCGTCACGGGCATCCCCGTCCTCTTAGGCCTCGCGACAGTCACCCAGGACCCCACCCGTTCCTTCTCCCTCCCCAGCTTCATCTTCGTCCTGGCGGTGATGGTCTTCGGTGCCGTCGGCGAAGAACTGCTCTTCCACGGCTACGCCTTCCAGCTTCTGATGCGCAAGCTCGGCGCATTCCAAACCCTCCTCCCCGTCGGCGTCCTCTTCGCCGTAGCCCACGCCAACAACCTCAGCTCCGGCTATCTCTCGGCCTTCAACACCTTCCTCTGGGGCACCTTCCTCGGCCTCTGCTTCCTTCGCTCCGGCGACCTCTGGCTTCCCATCGGAGTACACTTAGGATGGAACTGGGCGCTGCCTCTATTAGGGGCAAACGTCAGTGGATTTAAGATGGGTACCACCGGATTGATCCTCAACTGGAACATCGGCCCGCTCTGGAGTGGCGGCGAATATGGCCCCGAAGCCGGCCTCCTCACAACGCTTGTTCTGCCCGCCCTCGGCTGGTGTCTTTACAAAGCACCCATCGAAACCACAATGCCGCAACTGTTTGAAACCGAAGAGGACTAAATCATGCGTTACCTGAGTCTCCTCCTGATCCCCGCGCTCGCCTTCGCCGCCAACGAAAAACTCACCCCCGAGCAGCGCATCGAGCTTATCCGCGGCCTCTCCAGCGAATACGCCACCGTCAAGCTTATGCTGCCCCGCTCCAAGTCCGCTCTCGAATACGAAATCGGCGGCAAATTCAACAAAGACAAGTGGGACGAAGCTGCTAAAGAGCGCGGTCCCGCCGCCCGCCCAGGCGACCTCATCCAGATCACCAACGTCGAAATCGACGACAAGCAAATCACCCTCCAGATCAATGGTGGCCTCAAGTCCGGCCGTAAATGGTACGACGGCGTCTCCGTCGGCACCGGCACGCGCGGCGTCCCTGTTGGCAATCCTTCCGGCACCCCAACCCTC
>CAZZGS010001098.1:0-1764 GCA_964653845.1 uncultured Bryobacter sp. | reverse complement strand
CGAAAAATACGGTCGCGATCTGACCAAGATGGCGGCAGAAGGCAAACTCGACCCCGTAATCGGCCGCGACGAAGAAATCCGACGCGTCATCCAGGTCCTTTCCCGCCGCACCAAAAACAACCCTGTCCTGATCGGCGAACCCGGCGTCGGCAAAACCGCTATCGCCGAGGGCCTCGCCCAGCGCATCATCCGAGGCGACGTACCTGAAGGTCTCAAGCAAAAACGTATCGTCTCTCTCGACATGGGCGCACTCATCGCCGGTGCCAAATACCGCGGCGAATTCGAAGAACGCCTCAAGGCCGTCCTCAAAGAAGTAGCCACCGCCGCAGGCCTGATCATCCTCTTCATCGACGAGTTGCACACCGTCGTCGGTGCCGGCAAGACCGAAGGCTCCATGGACGCAGGCAACCTCCTCAAGCCTATGCTCGCCCGTGGCGAACTGCACTGCATCGGCGCGACCACACTGGACGAATACCGCAAGTACATCGAAAAAGATGCCGCCCTCGAGCGTCGTTTCCAACCGGTAATGGTCGACCAGCCCTCGGTCGAAGACACGATCTCTATCCTCCGTGGCCTCAAAGAACGTTATGAAGTCCACCACGGCGTACGCATCAAGGACGCAGCACTCGTAGCCGCTGCGGTCCTCTCCAACCGCTACATCGCCGACCGCTTCCTCCCCGACAAAGCCATCGACCTTGTCGACGAATCCGCCGCCAAGCTTCGCACCGAAATCGACTCGATGCCTGCCGAGCTCGACGAAATCTCGCGACGCGTCATGCAGCTTGAAATCGAGCGCACCGCCTTGAGCAAAGAAATCGACGACGCCTCCAAAGACCGTCTCGAAAAACTCGACAAAGAACTCGCCGACCTCAAGGGCCAATCCGACGGCCTCCGCGCCCAGTGGGATCTCGAAAAAGGCGGCGTGGACCAGTTGCGAAAAATCCGCGAAAAGCTTGAGCATCTCCGCGTCGATCTAGACCGCGTCGAGCGCGCCGCCGACTACAGCGCCGCCGCCCGCATTAAGTTCGGCGAGATCCCGCAACTCGAACGAGAACTAGCCGACACCGAAGCCAAGCTGGCCACCAACCAAGGCCAGGCCAAGCTCCTCAAAGAAGTCGTCGACGAAGAAGACATCGCCGCCGTAGTCGCCCGCTGGACCGGCGTCCCTGTCTCCAAACTTCTCGAAGGCGAAATGAAAAAGCTACTCAACCTCGAAGCAGACCTGCACCAGCGCGTCATCGGTCAGGACGAAGCCGTCACAGCCGTAGCAGAAGCCGTCCTCCGCGCCCGCAGCGGGCTCAAAGACCCCCAGCGCCCCATCGGCAGCTTCATCTTCCTCGGCCCCACCGGCGTCGGCAAAACAGAACTCGCCCGCGCTCTTGCCGCCTACATGTTCGACGACGAACGCGCCATGATCCGCATCGACATGACCGAATACCAGGAGAAGCACAATGTTTCGCGCCTCCTCGGCGCACCTCCTGGATACATCGGCTATGAAGAAGGCGGCCAGCTTACAGAGCTCGTCCGTCGCCGCCCCTATTCTGTCGTCCTCTTCGACGAAATCGAAAAGGCCCACCATGACGTCTTCAATGTCCTCTTGCAGATCCTCGACGAAGGCCACCTCACCGACGGTCAAGGCCGCCGCGTCGACTTCAAAAACACGATCATCATCATGACCTCGAACCTCGGCTCACACAAGATCCTCGAACATCGCGGCACCTTCACCGGAGGCGAATACGACATGATGAAAATCGAGGTTATGGA
>CAZZGS010001097.1:0-1764 GCA_964653845.1 uncultured Bryobacter sp. | reverse complement strand
TCACGAGGCTGGACGCTCGCGATGTCGATGCCGAGTTCGCGCGCGGTGGAGCGGGCTCGCGGGCTGGCAAAGCGGGGCTGTTCCGTCGCTGGCGGAGCCTCGCCATTTTGCAGAATATAGCCGAGCCGCTGCCCGACAATTACAGTTGAATCCGCAGCGGGCGCGTCAGCAGCGATGTGGAGAATTCCGTTGTCGAGCGCCTCCACTTCCATCGTGACTTTTTCGCTTTCGAGGGCAAAGACCGGTTCGCCGATTGAGACCGCATCTCCTTCAGCTTTCAGCCAGCCCGCGAAGACACCTTCTTCCATCGACCATCCAAGGCGCGGAACAGTAATTTCGATAGGCATGGTTATTCCTCGATCAGACTTTCAATAGCTGCTCGAATGTGATCCTGCGAAGGGATCACAGCCGCTTCGAGAGCAGGGCTATAAGGTGTTGGCGCGAAGGCGCCGTTGATGCGCCGAATCGGTGCATCGAGATAATCAAAGCCTGCTTCGGCAACCTGCGCTGCAATCTCAGCCCCCAGACTGCAAGGGGCGAAAGCCTCGTCGACGATCAGCAATCGCCCCGTCTTCCGGATCGATTTTAAGATCGTCGTTTCGTCCAGAGGCGATACCGTTCGAGGATCGATCACTTCGGCCGCAAGACCTCTAGCGGCTGCCAAAGCCCTCTGAGCCATAAAGCCGATTCCCACAACAGTAACTCGACTGCCTTCCTGCAAGATGCGAGCTTTGCCGAATTCGATTTCGTAATCCTCTTCGGGGACAATTCCTTTGACACCCATCAACTCCCGCGGCTCGAGGAAGAGTACAGGATCGTCTGAGCGAAGCGCATGGGTGAAGAGACCTTTGGCGTCAAAAGGTGTGGACGGCACTACAACACGCAAGCCGGGAATGTGGCTGTAGATGGAATGGTAGCTTCCCGAGTGGTGTGTGGCGGCCGCGTGTCCAATGCCGATACAGCCGCGCAAGAGAACGGGCATTTTCAGACGCCCGGAACTCATGTACTGCATCTTTGCAATCTGATTCACGATCTCGCCGAAGGCGTCGTTGATGAAGTCAATGAACATGAAATCGACGATGGGGCGCGCGCCCGTCATGGCCGCACCGCAGGCCATGCCAACGAAACCCCTTTCTGCAATCGGAGTATCGCGAAGCCGCTCTGCACCATATTTGGCAAAGAGGCCGGCAGTAGTGCCAAAGTTGCCGCCGCGAATGCCAATGCCTTCGCCGAAAACAAAGATATTCGGATTGAGGGCCATTTCGTGGTCGAGCGCCTCGAGCGTCGCGGCAGCAAAAGAAATCTGACGATCGCCCTGGTTTACAGGCCTGGTAACTTTGCGGGTTGAAGCATAGACGTGGGTCGTGGCATTCTCAGCCTTTGGCCAGGGAGCATTCTCAGCCGAGATGCTGACTGCGTTGACATGGGCCTGAATCTCAGCGTCAATTGCGTCCAATTGTGCTTCCGTTGCCTGTCCGTTTTCGAGCAAAAGCTGGCGATAGCGCTTGATCGGGCAGCGCTCGCGCCAGGCGGCGACGTCTTCGCGCGTGCGATACGTGTAGTCTCCCATTCCTTCCGAGTGGGGGCGAGTGCGGTAGGTCTTGCATTCAAGCAAGGTCGGGCCTTGACCGGCGCGGGCGCGGTTGACAGCAACTTGAGCTGCAGCGCCGATGGCCAGAACATCATTGCCATCGAGCTGCACTCCAGGCATGGCGTACGCGGCAGCGCGAGATGCTACATCGGGATTACCAGCCGCGTAAGAGA
>CAZZGS010001096.1:851-1765 GCA_964653845.1 uncultured Bryobacter sp. | reverse complement strand
TGTTTCAATTTAAGGCCTATGGCGACGGCCCGGTGAAAGCCGTGGACGTGAAGACTGGCGAAGTGAAGTGGGAGAAGCCCGGCTTCGGCCCTGGCAACGTGGTGCTGCTCGGCGACAAGGTGCTGGCACTCTCCGACGCCGGTGAACTGGTGCTCTTCGCGGCCGACTCCAAGGAATACAAGGAACTGGCCCGCACGAAGATCCTCGACGGCAAATGCTGGACGACGCCGGTGATCAGCGGCGGCAAGGTTTTCGCCCGGAGCACGAAGGAGGCGGTCTGCCTCGATCTCGGGGCGAAGTAATCGCGATTTACAAGATCACCCAAAGCGGCTGTCCGGACACTCCGGGCAGCCGCTTTTTCTGTATCGGCGGGCTCGTCCAACGGCGATGGGAAAACAGCCGGAATAGGCCTGAGAAGGGAACGGAACAGCATGCGAAGGAGTTGCTTTCCCCCTGCCAGATGGAAAGCGTCCCTCGATCAGTCTCTCGATCGCGGTGGTCAGCCATGCGGCAACTGGCGCGTTTCGTCCGCGCGAAATATTCATCCGTTTCTTACGTCATCGTCACACGTTTGCCACACAGCTTCTTCACGAATGCACTCCAATATGAAACCCTTCCTTGCCTTCCTTCCCATCGTCCTCCTCGCAGGAGTCGCCAATGGTCAATTTCTCACCCCGAACATCGGCTCCGACGGTGGCGGATTTCTCAATGGCACGACGTTCATCAACAACGGCCTGGTGGGAGCGGGCCGCCTGAGTGCCGGCACCCTCGATTCCTTCGGCGAAACCCTTGGCGCCGCCTCCGGCCTCTCGATTTCGAACTAGGCTTGGAAAGGGAGCCACATCTCCGGCACCTCCAACGTCCTCCCGGATCGCGGCTACAACGCCGGGTCCTTTTTCTCCAACTACGCCGCG
>CAZZGS010001096.1:0-841 GCA_964653845.1 uncultured Bryobacter sp. | reverse complement strand
TCCACGAGGTCTCCTTCACCTTCTCGCCCTATACGGGTGCCGGGCCGGTCGGCCAGACTCAGATCGCCCCTACCTACACGGGCACCACCACGAAACTTACCTATCAGGACGGCCTGACCACGAAATTCACCACCGGCCTGGTTCCCACCGGCACCAGCACCATCCTCGGTCAGACTGTGGGAACGGTGAACGCGGCGAACGGACCCGGCGGACTCACAACGAATTTGATCAGCTTCGATGCCGAGGCGATCCATCTTTTCAACGATGGGTCCGGCTACACCTCGGATGAATACGGCACCTACATCGCCCGGTTCAATTCCTCGAAGCAGATCACCGGCATCACCCAGCTTCCCGCATCCGCGCGTCCCACCGACGCCCTTCCAGGTGCGGCTGCCAATTTCGGCGCCTCCAACACCCTCGGCCGCAATGCGAACCAAGGACTCGAAGGCCTCTCGGTATCACCCGATGGCAACAAGCTCTTTGTGCTGATGCAAAGCGCGCTCGTGCAGGACCAGACATCCAACCCCACCCGCACCAACACCCGCTTGTATGTCTATGACATTTCCACACCCGCGCTGAAGGACGCTCCCTCGATCATCGGCGAATATGTTGTCCAACTGCCGACGCTCGACCGGGACGGCACGGGAGGGGCCGCTGATCGCACCGCCGCCCAGTCGGAGATCGTCATGCTCAGCGACACCCAGTTCCTGATGCTGCCTCGTGACGGTAACGGACTCGGTAGTGGAGACGCCCGCCCGGCGGTATTCAAGGTCGTTTCGCTCGTCGATATCGCCGGAGCCACCAACATTCTCGGAACCTACGACGCCACAGGCAACCAGAT
>CAZZGS010001095.1:0-1766 GCA_964653845.1 uncultured Bryobacter sp. | reverse complement strand
CGGCCCGACAGATCGCAGCTTCAGCCCCGCAAGCAGTGCTTCCTGCCCAAAGGCACTGGCAACATAAAGACACAACGAGAGAACAGAACGCATATCGCATTAGTGTATTAACTAATCTGGAACAAAGTCGAAATGAGAAGGCCGCGGCTTCACCTCAATCGCGCGATCCATCGACAAATCCCACCACTGGCTCTGTGGCAGCGTTGTCAGCACCGCATCCCGCACAGCCTCACGTCCCTGAAACAAAGTCACAAACATCTTCAAGCCCTCAAAGCGCTGCACCCGCGCCAGATAACGCTCCGGCCCATAATCTACCTCCAGCAAATGATTCGGCGAATAGTAGCGGCGAAGCCAGGCCCCCAAACCATCAAGCCCCGGAAACACAACCCGCTCCGTAATATTGGCCATATCCAGCTTGTCCCGCACTTCCCACTTCAGCACCGCCGGCACAATAATCTTCCGAAAGATCCCCGGCTGCTCGGCCTCCCTGCCCATTAGCCACTCTTCGAGCTGCTGCTCCGGGCTCGAAATCATCGAGAACAGTGCCGCCTGATTCACAATACGGTCATCGAGCGACGGCGGTTCAAAGAAGATCACACAATCCTGCCCATCACGCTTCACGCGCGCATCGAATTCCCCAAGCGTTCGCGCATACCCATCCAGCATCTCTGCGGTAAAGAACACCGCATCATCCTTCTTCAGGATCGCCTTCAAGCTCTCCGGCAGATACCGCCTCACCTTGATGAAATCGATACAGAAGATCACCCCATCGGTAGCAAACAGATCCGCCTTCGTAGTCACAAAGTGCAGCGCCACATAAGGCGAAAAAGTCCAGTCAAGCAACCGTGTCGGCAATCCGTGGTGCTGCCCAATCGCGAGCCAGTTCCACCACGAATCATGCAGTGAACTCTCCATCTGCGACCCATACTTGCGAAAGTTCCGCAGCAGATCATCCTCAATCGAGGCGTAACGCCCGCCTAACCGGTTCAGCGAAGTCCGCCGGTCATAACGCCAATCCGGTAATCCTCGAAACGCAAACGGCGAACGAAACCGCCCATGAGGCTGATACCAGCTCTCCTCATAAAGGCATTCATTCAACTGCGCCCAGCTCTCGACTCGCACCTCGTTCATGTGTCCATACTAGCGATATGACGTTTCTCGCGTGCCTTCTCCTCACCGCACAACAACCCGGCTACTTCACGGATCGTGAATTTGAAAACGCCAAAGTCACCTTCGAATACAAACTCGATCAGTGGGCAGAGGCCGC
Organism: uncultured Bryobacter sp.; assembly: GCA_964653845.1. Lineage (GTDB taxonomy): Bacteria > Acidobacteriota > Terriglobia > Bryobacterales > Bryobacteraceae > Bryobacter. The sequence continues at coordinate 499 of CAZZGS010001095.1, read as the reverse complement.
CATCGTCCTGCGAACTCCCAAGATCGGCCGCCCGATCCAGCAAGGCGTTACGGTCTTTCTCGCTCACGACTTCCATAAGCGCGAAGGTACTTACACCACCGGCGCCATCGCTGGCGCAAAGCCACCCCTCAAGTTACTCCCGCCCACCTACAACGTCTGGCACAAAGTCGAGCTCACCCTAAAGGCAGACCATCTCGAATTCTCCCAGGACGGCCAACTCCTCCAGGACGCAACGCTCCCACCACAAAAGCGCGGCAAGGGCCACATCCACTTCGCCACTCTCCTCCACAAATACGAAATCCGCAACCTGAAAATCCTCGACCTCGGCACCAAAGAAACTTACGTCGAAAACTGGCAACCCTGGAAGCTGCGAGACGCCGGCACCTGGCAAACCAACACGAACTCAGCAACAGGCTCAAATGGCCACGGCATCAACTACGGCGCACCTGCCCTCAAAGACTTCCTCTTCTCAGCAGAAGTCTTATCCACCAACAACGCC
>CAZZGS010001094.1:0-1771 GCA_964653845.1 uncultured Bryobacter sp. | reverse complement strand
ACATCGTATTGGCACACCAGTCCGCGCTGACCGCTGGCGTTATTCACAAACATTTTCGCGACGGTTGCTTTGCCTCCCGAGATTAAGTGGGCATATGGCGAGATTTGCTGGAAAATGTGGCTCTTGCCGGTTCCGCGGGGGCCCAACTCCACCAAGTTGTAGTTGCGTTCGACGAACGACACCATCCTGAGGAAGACCACCCGCTTCGCCCGTTCATCGAGCGCGGTCGGCTCCAGGCCAATGGACCGGATCAGAAGATCCATCCATTCTCTTGTGGTGAACTTCTCGCGACCTCGCGAAAGGATGTCCAGGACGTCCGATTTCGACATCTGAATGGGGCGCAAACTCTCAATGCTGAACGGCCGGCCGCCGTTCTCCTGCGCCACAATCCCGTCATAAGACAGTGTCACCTCAGCATAGAAACCATCGGTAAGCATCCGCTCGTTTTCGCGGACCAAATCGTCATTGATTCGGACTTCCCGCAGCGCGAGACTTGGCAACTCCGCGACATAGCAATCATTCTTTGTATCCAGCCGCGCGCGCACGATATCGATGAGCTTCACCGAGCCTTGATCTCTGGCTCGCGACTTGAAGAGTTCTTCTTCGCCGGTGCGCACCGTGCGATCACGGAGCTGCTTCTCAACAATCTCCAACCCTTCCGCAATCTCATTTTCGTCCGTGCTTGCGCAATAGCGGCCTAGCAGGAACTCCACGACGTATGTCGGCACGGGGTATTGGCGTGAATATTTCCGGACCAGATCCTTCCGGACGAGGTATCCGTCGAAGGCGGCAGCAGCCATCCGGTCTAGCTGATCCATCTCTCGATGCCCAAGATTCGTATTCATGCCGTTTCTCCTACACAGGTGGTCTGTTGCACCACAACTTTTCCGCTCTCATCCACGATCACCACCGAAGCAGCGGCTCCCTCGTACTTGTCATCCGATACCGCCAGACTCACTTCTCCTGAGTTTCCGATGGCTTTTGCCGACGCAACGATACTCGTGGAAGCTTGCTTCCAATTGGTCCGCAGGTCGACTTGCAGGTTGGGATCGTTACTCTCCACTCGCACCTTGCAGCGCATACCGCGCCACTGTATCGATTGGATGGAGGCGAAGCTGGCCTCAAGCCCACGCTCCACAACCAGCTCCGGGACTACACATTCCTGAGGGCTTACACCACCATGGGTGTAGCGCTCACCAGCTCGGAAACAAGCAATGCCCGGAGGCGAAACGATTCGCACATCGGGGTTCCAGTGCCAGGGGAAGATCGGGCCAACAACCTCAGACGCACCTTTCACTACGGCACAGCGTGCCCACTTCGTCTCAGTCAGATACGCTGGCAACTCCACTTTCGGCAAACCGCCAGGAAGCAAAAGCCAGCCATGATCTGTGACCACTCGGACGCGGCGCCAGCCCGAATCGAGCAGTGCAACAACTCTATCCGCGATCTTCGCGATTTCATGGTCCAACTGATGAACCAATTCACCCTGCAGGCTATGCCCCATGCTGTCAATCAAGCCGCATTCCGTCCAACCCCCGCCCTCGCCACCAAGAGGAATCCGCGTCTCATTGACGTCGAGAATTTCGGTGCCCTGGGCCGCCATGCGCTCGCGCAGAACGGGTGCCGTGGCTAGTTTCAGACCGGACGTCGCTTGGATCAAGGGAGTGAAGTCTTCGCCATTCGAGGCTTTGATTTCTGAGGACAGCGTAGTAACAGCTGGCTTTGCAGTTGCAGTGACAGTTGGTAGCGGAGCGAGTCGATGCGTCAATTT
>CAZZGS010001093.1:0-1775 GCA_964653845.1 uncultured Bryobacter sp. | reverse complement strand
GCATTAAAGGATGGAAGTACAGCTGGGCACCAGTTCGTAATGTCGATCCGGTTCCTTCCCGTTTCGGTTGATCCAATACACCGAGTTGACGCACAACCGGTCGCTTTCTGGTCTTCGACCAACGCTCCAGATAGCGCAGATCAATTGCCCTGACTTTACTGGCCGCCAACTGAAGCCGCCTCGATACCTGCCGAGCCGGTGCCGATTCGCACGCTAATCCGACTTCGTCCTCGAAGTCTTTGCTAAACGGTGCCTTGCCAGGCATCTGGTCTATACGTTCCGTCCGCAGTCCACACTTCGGGCGCTTCACCCGGTAATACTCCACGATCAACCAAGTCTGGTAGTTGCGCCACGGCAAGTCTCGAATCTCCCTTTCTCTCACTTCGTCCACACGCCCTGCTCGCCCTCCGCAGTTCCCACAGATCAGTATCTTGTTTCCTCTCTTGTGCCTCACCCATACCCGCATTGTCGGCTTGGCTTCGTCTATCTCATGCCGGAACACCCTACCCAGGCCATCCCAAAATCTGGTTGAATTCCCGCTCTGACATTCTTCAGCAATTTAGCGCATCTCCTCACATTCCTGCGCAGGGCCGAGTTTTTTAAGGCATCGGGAAATCTATCTTGATGCTGCTAAGGTCAAGGCACCAAAGAGCGGACTGCCGCCCTCCAGTTGACTCATCAAGATGAGTTTCCAGCAGTGTATTCCTTGGCAGGCTGCTCCCCAGTAGAGCCTGCCTCCGCTTCCACTGCTGTAATCATTTGCAACAAAAGTCTCCCGTTTGCCTAATCATTTTTAGCCAACGGCAACTGTCCCCTAATTGTTGTGTCTCAAATCACGACGCAGGCCAATAAAGGCGTGGGATAACTGGCCCCCACTGCCAAGCACGTGCATGGAATTCTTACATGCAATTGCCAGTTAATCCAAGCGAATATCCCTGAGCAAGAAAAACCAATTTCAGAAGCTGCATATTGGACACATTTCTGCCCCAGGCTCTTGCGAGTTCAAGGAAAGCATTTGCGATTGCATGCGGAGAAACAGCCATAAAATCTCGATCCAGATGTAACAGGGATGATAATTACAAGCAAGCGCTGACTGCTTAAGCAGACTTGCGATGCTTGATACGTTCCATGATGCCGCTGGCGATTTTTTTGCCTTTTTCGAAGGCGTCTTCGTAGGCGGCGCGGCGTTCTGTTCGAGTGTATTTGTAGCCGAAGCGGTAGTAGCGCTCGAGGCTTGCTCCGACGACGTAAGTGCCGGCGTAGGCGATGGCTGCTTTGGGGATCAGACCTCCGCCGAGGGGGATTTTCCCAATCAGCTCACGTGCGACTGCGCGCCAACCGAAGGCTCCGGCAATGATCGAGCCGACTTCGGTGCGCTGTTCGCCGTAGCCGATCTCACGGTCGTTGGCTGCCCCCAGGTAGAAGGCGAGGCGGATCTGGTTCATGGTGAGGATCACCGAGTCGGAGGCGAATTCGCCTGCGGCCCAGCCGAGCCCGAGCAAGGGGGCCATGTTGGGGAGAGCTGTGGCCAGCGAGAAGGCAGCGTTCTCCATTGCGATCTTGTGGATCAGGCGCTTGCAGACTTCTTCGCGGAAGGGCGGGAAAAGGCGAGCGAGCGGGAGCCCGAGGGCTTCCTGACGGTCGAGAATTTCTTTGACAACGCGGCTGGGGTCTTCACGACGGAAGATGAAGGCGTCAGCCGGGGCGATGGCGTCGTCAGCGTAGATCTCCAGGTCGAAATGATCGGGCTTGTTTTCTTCGCCTTCGAGGTAGAT
>CAZZGS010001092.1:0-1777 GCA_964653845.1 uncultured Bryobacter sp. | reverse complement strand
GCCTAATCGAATCCATTGAAATTCGATGGCCTGGCGGGGCCATACAGAAGCTGAACCATGTAGCGGCGGATCGAATCGTTGAGATCACAGAAGATGTGGAGCCATGAGTTTTTGGTTGTTGATGTTGCTTGGGGCTGTGTCGCCAGGGCAGCCGAGTTACGAAAAAGCGAACGAACTCTTTGTGAAGCAGAAGTTTCCTGAAGCCCTGGTGGCTGTGGAAGAAGCGCTGCGGCTCGATGCCAAGCTTGTGCCTGCGCTTACTTTAAAGGCAAAGCTGGCGATGGCGGCTAACCGATTTGATGTGGCTCGAGTGAGCCTTGAGCACGCACTGACGATTGACCCTAAGGCGGCCTACGCGCAATTCCTGTACGGAATGGTGGCTTACATGAACAATGAGATGCGCGAGGCAGCCACTCGATTTCAGAAGGCCCGAGAACTGGCGCCGAAGGACCCTCGCGTGGCATTGTATCTGGGGTTAACGATTGAGAGTGTCGGCCAGCCTGCGGATGCTCTTGCGCTTTATGAAGAGGCGATTCGACTCGAGCGTGCGAGTGGTCAGGAACAGGCCGACACACTTTTGCCTGGAGCACGCTTGCTGCTGCTGCTGGACCGGCTGGCGGAGAGTGAACGCTGGATTCGACAAGCAGTGAAGTTGTCGCCCAAGATGCGGGATGCGCATTTTGAACTGGCGCGGATTTTCCTCAAAAAAGGTGAAGCTGCCGAAGCCGCTCAAGAGGGAGAGCTTGCGTTGAGTCTGCCTGTTGGCAGTGTGCCGGATTCGGCCATTCACTATTTGCTGATTCGAGCCTGGCGGCAGGCGGGGAAGCCGGATCGGGCAGCCTTCCATGCCGAGGTAATTCGGGCCAAAGAGAATTAGACGACGCGGCGTTTGCGGAGCTCGTCGAAGCTGACGGCGAGAATGATGATGGTGCCGATAATGACTTGCTGCCAGTAGGGTGAGATGCCTTTGAGGTCGCTGCCGTTTGACAGCAGGCCCATGATGAAGGCTCCGACGAGGGTGCCTACTACGCTGCCTTCACCGCCCCGCAAACTGCCACCCCCGATGACTACTGCGGCGATCGCTTGTAGTTCGTAGCCATTGCCGGCCGTGGGTTGGCCTGTCATGAGGCGGCTGGCTTCGATCATTCCGGCAAGACCGGTGAGTGCACCGCAGATCGCGTAAACGCAGGTGAGGTGGAAGGCGACGGGGATGCCCGCGTAGAAGGCGGCATCGGGGTTACTGCCGATGGCGAAACTGTAGCGGCCGAGCTTGGTGTGTTCGAGGAGGAAGTGCACAAGCAAGGCGCAGATCAGCAGGACCCAGAGAACGAAGGGGACGCCGAGGATGATGCCTTCACCGAGGAAGCTGAAGCCGGGAGGAATCTGGTGGACAGGGAGGCCGTTTGAGATGACGAGAGTGAGGCCGCGGATGATGCCAAGTGTGCCGAGGGTGACGATGAAAGCGTTGATCTTAAGGCGTGTGATGAGGTAGCCGTTGACGAAACCGCAGAGTGCGCCTGTGAGGATGCCAACAAGGACGCCGACCAGGATGGGTTGGCCCTGGGCCATGGCCATCGTGCCAAGCAGGCCGCCCATGGCAAGGATCGAACCTACGCTTAGGTCGATGCCCGCCGTGATGATCACCATCGTCATGCCGAGGGCCATGATGTTGATCACGGCGGTTTGGCGAATGACGCTAAAGAGGTTGGTCTCGCTGCGGAAATTTTGATCGAACAACAGAATGACGAATAGAACGATTAGAGTTGCAAAGGGCAAC
>CAZZGS010001091.1:0-1778 GCA_964653845.1 uncultured Bryobacter sp. | reverse complement strand
CCACTGCATCTCCTGCTACCCCAACGCCGGTCTTCCCAACGAAGAACTCAAGTACAGCGAGACCCCGCAGACTCTTGCCGTGCAGATCGAAAAGTTTGTCCAGCAAGGCTGGCTTAACATCGTCGGCGGCTGCTGCGGCACCACTCCCGATCACATCGCTGCCATCGCGCAGATGACCAAAGCTTACGCCCCCCGCAAGCCCAAAACTCTCACCCACCGCGCCTACTTTTCAGGCATCGAAATCGTCGAAGCCGACGACACTACCCGCCCCCTCCTGGTCGGCGAACGCACAAACGTCATCGGCAGCCGTCTCTTCAAAAACCTGATCAACGAAGAGAAGTGGGAAGAAGCCACAGAGATCGCCCGCCGCCAGGTACGCGGCGGCGCGCACATCGTAGACATCTGCCTTCAGAACACTGAACGCGACGAACTCAAGGACATTCCGCCCTTCTACGAAAAGCTCATCCGCAAGATCAAAGCGCCGATGATGATCGACACCACAGACCCCCAGTCGATCGAACTCTCTCTCAGCTATTCGCAAGGCAAATCGATCATCAACTCGATCAACCTGGAAGACGGCGAAGATAAGTTTGAGCTCATCTGCCCGCTCATCCGTGATTACGGCGCAGCCGTAGTCGTCGGCACCATCGACGAAGATCCAGTTCAAGCTCAGGCCTTCACCCGCGAGCGCAAACTGGCTATCGCTCAACGCAGCGTCGATCTGCTCACAACAAGATACGGACTCGAACCCGAAGATATCATCATCGACCCACTTGTTTTCCCCTGTGCAACTGGAGATGAAAACTACATCGCCGGCGCCGTCGAAACCATCGAAGCGCTCAAGCTCATTAAGGCGAATATCCCCTTCGTCAAGACCACTCTTGGCATCTCCAACATCAGCTTCGGCCTCCCCGCCAACGCCCGCGAAGTCGTCAACAGCGTCTTCCTCTACTACTGCACCAAGGCTGGTCTCGACCTCGCCATCGTCAATACTGAAAAGCTCGAGCGCTTCGCCTCAATCCCCGCCGAAGAACGCAGACTCGCCGAAGGCCTCCTCTTCAACTCCCCTGTCAATGGCGAGCCCGAAGACTGGCGCCAGCAAACCAAACTACAAAAAGCCGCCCTCAACAAGCACCACATCGACGCCATTGCGCTTTACTTTCGCAGCGCCACAGCCAAAGTCAAAGTCAGCGCCGCCACCCTCCCCCTCGATGAGCGCCTTGCCAACTACATCGTCGAAGGTACCAAAGATGGCCTCGTCGAAGACCTCAACAGGAAACTCGCCGAAGGTGCCAACCCCCTCGACATAGTCAACGGCCCCCTCATGAAGGGTATGGACGAAGTCGGCCGCCTCTTTAACGCGAACGAACTCATCGTCGCCGAAGTCCTCCAAAGCGCCGAAGCCATGAAGGCCTCCGTCAGCCACCTCCAGCAATTCATGGAGAAAGCCGATACCGCCAGCAAAGGCAAACTTCTCCTCGCTACAGTGAAGGGCGACGTCCACGACATCGGCAAGAACCTTGTCGAGATCATCCTTTCCAATAACGGCTTCGACGTGGTGAATCTCGGCATCAAGGTCCATCCCGAAGAGCTCATCCGCGGCTTCCGTGAGCACAAGCCCGACGCCATTGGCCTCTCCGGCCTCCTCGTCAAGAGCGCACAACAAATGGTCATCACCGGCAACGACCTCAAAGACGCCGGCATCGACGTACCCCTCATGGTCGGCGGCGCAGCCCTCAGCGACAAATACACCAGAACCAAAATCGCCCCCGCCTACG
>CAZZGS010001090.1:0-1781 GCA_964653845.1 uncultured Bryobacter sp. | reverse complement strand
GTGCGGCCCTTGCCGCATGATTGCCCCCACAGTCGACGCCTTTGCCGATGAATACACCGGCAAACTTAAGGTCGGCAAATTGAATGTTGACGATAACGGCGGATCCGCTTCGCGCTACAACGTGCGTGGAATCCCCACACTTCTTTTGTTTAAGGAAGGCAAAGTTGTCGAGCAGCGAGTCGGCGCGGTTTCCAAAGCAGACCTAGTCAAGATGGTCGAAGCTCACGTCGGCTAATCGCAAATCAAGCTTTGAATTTGAAGAAAGGCAGCTCCGGCTGCCTTTTTCTATTCGCACCGATTCTGAAGCTGGCAGAGTTAAACTGTCTGTAATGATGATTCGAATGTTCTTCCTGCTGGTTGGGGTGAGTGCGATGGCGCAGCGGCGAGACTTGCGAATGGAGATCTTCCCTCAACGCAAGGCCCTCCCGATTTCTAATAACCGCTACCCCAAACAAGCTTTGGCAAATGCAGTGAATGATGCCACCGATCTCAGTGCCGCGCTGAAGGCGACTGGATTTCAGACAGATCTGGTAGTCGATCCCGATTTGCGAACCATGGATATGGCGGTTCAACGTTTTGTCCAGACGCTGAATGCTTCATACTCGGTCTCAACTTTGCTCAAAACTGGAGAGGTGACTCGCCTGGACTCCCAAAAGAAACCGAATGCCTGGGGACTATATGACATGATCGGCAATGCCGCCGAGTTTGCCATGGCTAGCGGAGACTCTTCGAAAATCGCCGTTCGTCGCGGAAGTTTCGTGCAAAAGGTAGATCAGGTGAAAATCTGGAGGCGTTCCATGTTGCCAGATCTCGAAACAACCTACATAGACTTTGGTTTTCGTTGTGCAGGCCCAAATCTCCTTTAACGATTCTTTATATTCCCATTGCATCGGAATCGAGACTTGAGCGCGTCTGAAGGGTTGGAGGTAGAAGAAGGCGAATGCAGTTTGTCAAACCAACGAATCCAACTACCTTGCCTGAAAGCATCGATCCAGTGGAACAATATATATGCGCAGTATGCTAATTTTTTTATCTTTAATAGCCGGCCTCTACGGACAGTTTGTACCCAATCAGTACATTGTTGAGCTAAAGGAGGAAAGCCAGGAGCGGCCCGCCGAGCGGCGTACAAGTGCGAGGGCGCGGCAGCAACGTGTTGAACGCGCCTTGGGTGCACGAGGCTTCAAAGTGAAGGGGCGTACAGAGATTGTTGCTAACGCTTTGATGGTGGAAGGGCCAGAGGATGCAGGCGATGCCCGGAGTCTGGTTGGGCAGTTGGCAGATGTATCGAGGGTGCATAAGGTCAGGTTCTTCCACCAGACTCTCGACCGCGCAGCTCAGGTGCATGCCGTTACGGCGGCCTGGGAGAAACTGGGAATCGCCAATGCGGGGAAGGGAATCAAGATCGGAATCCTCGACAGTGGAATTGAGCTTACCCACAAGGGATTTGCCGATTCCGGCTATGATTCCCTCAGCGGATTTCCGAAGGTAGGCAACGAGCGCGACCTCGTCCATACGAACAAGAAAGTGATTGTCGCGCGCTCTTATTCCACGTTGTTTGCTCGAAGCGATCCGGAGTTGACCGTTCTGGATCGCAGTGGTCACGGTACTGCGGTGGCCATGTGCGCTGCCGGTACACAGCATGAATCACCGATGGGGACGATATCTGGAATGGCCCCTGCCGCATACCTTGGCGTCTACAAGATATTCGGCACCCCCGGCATTAACAACAGCACCACAGACGCAGCGATTTTGAAGGCCATCGATGACGCGGTAGCAGACGG
>CAZZGS010001089.1:0-1791 GCA_964653845.1 uncultured Bryobacter sp. | reverse complement strand
AGAGAACCAGGCCCGCCCCGCCCACCCGGGCATCCCTGAGACGAATCTGATCTCAGGAGTTTTGGGTGATTACTTACGCAAGCAAGGACACTCGATCCAAGACATCGTCGTCGACTGTTACGGGCTGTCGCTCAGACGGGCTTACCCAAGTTGAAGTCAAGGGCTATTTCATGAGATATTCATCTGACTGTATAAAAGTAAAACGCTAATATATCCGATTTGGAGTAATGTGTATAGGCAAGACTGGGCTCGCATTCAGAATCAGATTCTGAAAAGACTCCCAAGAAATTATTTGGTTAGTGCCATTCTCGCGTTGGGGATTTGCTCAAGCGTCGTACTTTGGCTGGGTGCCGTGTATAGCGAGACGAATCTAGTAAAAACCCAGTTCCGTGCGGCAGCCAGCAATAGAGTTTTAGCGGTAGAACGCGAGATGGATTCCACGCTACGCATGGCCAGGGCTACTGGCGCTTTCCTTTCCAAGTCTTCCGATGCGACAGCCGGCCAATTGGCCGAGTTCATCGATTCCATGCAGGGAAGCAACGCTATTCCAATGGCAATCGCGTATCGATCCCACTCGAGAGCCTTGATGTTGGATCCGGAAAATTTGATCGCTCGCTGGCCAGAAACTGGTAGCGTGGATGCGGCAGGCTTTGTAAGTTGCAGGACTGCGGCTGGCGGCTGCTTGCTTTTGCATTTATACCTCGCCAGGCGCGATGGCGATGATGCCGGACTGACCCTGATCTTGCCTATGGCGCAACTTGCCGAGCGAGGCTTGTCCTACCTCAGCCCATTCGGAGTCGATTTACGCCTTTCAAGCGAAGGCGAAATTCGATTTGAACATCTGTCGCGCATGCGCAAACTTTATAGAGGAAGTTTTTGGGAAACTCTTCGTGGCGGTGTCGCAAGCCACCAAGCTGAATGGCGATTTCTCAATTTAACTTTGCATATCGATTGCACGGCAGTCCCTGGTTATCTGATAGCCGCCTCCACTTGGCAGCCTTGGGGAGTTCTCGCTTCGGGCTTGTTTGCGACGCTGCTTTTAGCCCTGCTTTTTGGCTCTCTTTTGAGTCATGCCGAGGGAGTCGAAAAAATGGTTTCCTCTCGTACCGCCGAACTTGAGCTGGCGAGAGATGAAGCGATTCAGGCCTCGATACTTAAGTCGCGCTTTCTCGCAAACGTCAGCCACGAAGTTCGTACGCCTCTTAACGGCGTTCTCGGTATGACCCAATTTCTGCTGGATACTTCACTCAATCGAGAGCAGCGGGATTGCGCCATCACCATCAAAGAGTCTGGCGAGATATTGTTGCACCTGATGAACGACCTGCTGGATCTGTCGCGAATCGAGGCTGGCCAACTTTCCTTGAATGTGATTCATTTCGATCTCGGACACATGATTCAGACTGTAGTCGACAACGTCGCCGAATCGGCATTTCGTAAAGGGCTGCAATTTGAATTGAGCTACAGCCCAAATGTTGGCGGGCAGCTTTATGCAGACCCGGTTAGGCTAGGCCAGGTGCTGATGAACTTGCTCGGAAATGCCGCTAAATTCACTAGTGAGGGTAGCGTTTCGCTCCATTTGGCTTGCCTCGATTCGAAGCTCAGATTCGAGGTTTCAGATACCGGTCCTGGTATGGAGGCTTCGCTCATACACCGGCTCTTCGAGCGCTTTGTGCAAGGCGACTCCTCGAGCGTGCGCCGGTTCGGCGGGGCCGGTCTGGGCTTGGCAATTTCACGTGAATTGGTGCAACTGATGGGGGGACGGATCTGGGTAGAAAGCGCTTTGGGCTCGGG
>CAZZGS010001088.1:0-1795 GCA_964653845.1 uncultured Bryobacter sp. | reverse complement strand
ATCGTGGCTACACCACCTGCCGCGATTGCCTCGGCACCCGGCTTCGGCAAGAGGCCCGCAATGTCCGCATCGACGGTAAAATCATCAGTGAAGTCACGCGGCTCAATATTCGCGAGGCAATGCATTTCTTCGATGGCCTCACCCTCCGGCCTGAACAGCGCGCCGTCGCCGACAAGATCCTTCGCGAAGTCCGGCAGCGCCTCCGCTTCCTCAATGACGTCGGTCTCGACTACCTCACCCTCGACCGTCTCTCGATGACCCTCTCCGGCGGCGAAGCCCAACGCATCACCCTCGCCACCTGTCTTGGCTCACGCCTCGTCGGTGCCTGCTATGTGCTCGACGAGCCCTCCATCGGCCTCCACTCACGCGACACCCACCGTCTGATCAAGATCCTCAAAGACCTCCGAGACCTGGGCAACACTATCCTCGTCGTCGAGCACGATCAGGAAGTAATGGAAGCCGCAGACCACGTCATCGACATGGGGCCCGGCGCTGGCGAACACGGCGGCGAGATCATCTTCGAAGGTCCCTACGGCGACCTGCTCAAGCCCAAGAAATCCCCGAAGTCCCTGACCGGAATCTATCTCCGCAACGAAAAGAATGTCGCCCCGCAGCGAGTCCGCCGGGTTCCGAATTCCAAGCGCGAAATCGTCTTCCGCGGTGCCCGCTCCAACAATCTTAAGGGCATCGATGTGATTATCCCGCTCGGCCTGATGGTCGCAATCACAGGCGTCTCGGGCTCTGGCAAATCGACTCTCGTGCATGACGTAATCTTCAAGACTCTCGAACGGCGTCTGAGCCTTGGCGCAAACAAGAAACCCTCCAGCCGCAAGAAGTCGAGCGAAGAAAGCACCGACGAGACTCCATCAGTGGAAGTGCAGCGTCAGACCTGCCGCTCAGTCGAGGGCGATTACCACTTGAGCGACGTCATCCTGGTGGACCAGTCGCCTATCGGACGCACTCCCCGTTCAAACCCCGTAACTTACATCAAGGCCTTCGATCAGATTCGCGATCTATTTGCCCACACGCCTGAAGCCCAAAAGCGCGGCTACCAAGCCGGCCACTTCTCGTTCAACATCCCCGGCGGCCGCTGCGAAACCTGCCAGGGCGACGGCACGGTAACGGTTGAGATGCAGTTCCTCGCCGACGTCGAATTGATTTGCGAAGACTGCAAAGGCACACGCTTCAAGCCGCAAATCCTCGAGATCACCTACAAGGGCCTGAACATCCATAAGGTGTTGCAACTCACGGTTCGGGAGGCTAGCCATCACTTCCACGACGTCCCACGTCTGCTCCAAAAACTACAGGTCCTCGAGGATGTCGGCCTCGGCTACCTACGCCTGGGTCAATCCGCAACTACGTTATCTGGCGGCGAAGCCCAGCGTGTAAAACTAGCGGCGCATCTCGCGCAATCCTCCAGTGCCAAGACCCTCTTCATCTTCGACGAGCCGACAACTGGCCTGCACTTCGACGACATCCGCAAGCTCCTCACCAGCTTCCAGCGCCTGATCGAAAACGGCGGCAGCATCCTCTTGATCGAGCACAACATGGACGTCATCAAAGCCGCCGACTGGGTCATTGACTTGGGGCCGGAAGGCGGCGACGGCGGGGGCCGCATCGTCACCGAAGGCACACCAGAACACATCGTCACCATCGAGGAATCCCACACCGGCCGCTTCCTCAAACCAGTCCTCGAAAAGTATTACTAAGCCTTGCGCCGCCCGAGCAGAGCAACTCCAGCAATCCCAAGTCCGATCAGCGCCATCGTCGAAGGCTCCGGCACCGCCTCGTTCGC
>CAZZGS010001087.1:0-1800 GCA_964653845.1 uncultured Bryobacter sp. | reverse complement strand
TTCTTGATCCCGTCCTGGCCGAAGGCAAATCCCAGCGCCATCACTCCCATCCAGGGGATCAGCGTATAAGGAGTTTGAAGTATCACCGTTCCAATCGAGATCGGCTCGGGCGCGTGCAATACTTTCCACAACCACGCCGCAGCCCCGAAAGCCTCAGGCTTGATCCCGTCAAAGGCATTGTGACCCAGCACCATCGCCGCCGAAATCGAAACCATCAGCCAACCAGGCATCCGCACAAAGCCAGCTAGCGCCACCATAGACCAGCCAAGTGCCCAGATCGTCAAGCCCTCAAAGTTGGTGTTGTTCCAACTGAAATACCAGCCAAAGCGGACCACTACAAGTTCCAGAAACACGAGCCAGAGCCCGCGTGTAAGTAGGAACCAGGAAAGCTCGTTTGGCGTGCGTCGTCTAGCCGCATAAAACGCACCCACCCCGGCCAGAAAGTAGAATGTCGGGGCGCAGTAGTGCGTAATAAATCGAGTAAAGAAGAGCGCTGGATAGGTTGTTGCCAGATTCACCGGATCGGCCAGCGGCATCACGAAATCGCGGGCATGGTCCAGCGCCATCACCACCATCACCAGTCCACGTAAGAGGTCGATGGCCTCGACGCGGGGCGAGGGCTGAGTTAGAGACATCAGCTTTTCAGTATAGACAACGGCACCCGCATGCACCCGCCAAACATCTGTGCTCCAATAGACGAATTCATGCGAATTCTCTTTTCGTTCCTGATCCTCGCCTCCACACTAGCGGCGCAACCCAAGCGCCCCTTCCCTGTAGTGGAAGCCACCATCACCGAAATGCGCGAAGCCCTCGACCAGGGCCGCACCACTTCTCGAGAACTTGTCACGCAATATCTCGTCCGCGTCGCCCTCTACGAAAACAAACTCCACGCTGTAATCACTGTCAATCCGCATGTCCTCGACGAAGCCGATCAGCGAGACCGCGAGCGCGCCCAAGGTAAGCCCCGGGGTCCGCTTCACGGCATCCCCATTGCTCTCAAAGACAACATCCTCACCCACGACATCATCACCACGGGCGGCGCACTCGCCTTCGAGAATTGCCTGCCTCCCTACGACGCCACCCTCGTCAAGAACCTCCGCGACGCAGGCGCCATCATCATCGCCAAAACCACGCTGTCTGAACTCGCCAATTGGGTCGCGGGCGCGCCCATGCCTATGCCTGCCAACTACAACGCAGTCCGCGTCCCTCCAACTGCGCGAAAGACGTGAGCTTATGGTTGCGGTAGCTGCTCTCCGATAAAATCTCGACCACTGGCACGCCGCGCACACAGAGCGCGTCGGCCACCAGCGAACGGTGGCATCGCCACGGAACCGCTTCGGCGCACATGATCGCAACGCGTTTTTGGCTGGTCATCTGGATGAGCGCTTCGAGCGCATACTGAAACGCCTCGGTTTGCATGTAATCGGCATAGCCGCGAAAGCCGCTGTTGCGCCAGCCGGTGTTGGGAGAATCTTTATGGGCGCGGCGCAGACCGCCCATCTCTTGAATATGCACATATTCAATGTGCTCTTCTGTCAGGCTGTCAGCCAGGATGACGCCGTTGAATTGCGGATTATGACGCGAACGCGGGATCGTGCGGATGTCCACGAGGCGTTCGATGCCGTAGGTTTGCAACAAGGTGATAAAGCGCTCGATTGGAAGCGTGGAATGGCCGAGAGTTGTGTTGGCTCAGCGTGAAGATGAGGATGTGAAATTGGTCTACGAGAGAAGATTCCTCCCTGCGTGCGGGGATTTTCAAGGCAGAAGGGTCTATCGATCCGATCCTCCCATTCCGCACTC
>CAZZGS010001086.1:0-1807 GCA_964653845.1 uncultured Bryobacter sp. | reverse complement strand
AAGCCGCGCAAAACTTCCTCATCCCCACTCGCGAACAAGCCCTCATCTGGGGCGCCCTCGTCCCGCAGATGATCCTCTCGGCAAAAGTACCGCGCTACTGGCGTGTCACCCCAGCCCAGATGCACTTCGTTGGCCTCCACTACCGCGCCGGCGAATCTCTGCTCGCTCAGTCTGCAGTGGACGATAACCTCCGCGCCAAAGTAATTTCTGCCCTCATGCGTTACGCTCCGCCCGCTCGCTCCGAAGCTGTAAATGCGTACCTCGAATCCGGCCGCATTTCAGAAGCGCTAGACCTCGTCACCCCGTCTGAAGCCTTCAACCTCGCCACCCACATGATCAACGCAAACGAAGCCGACCCCACCTCACCCTTCATCGCCGAGATCAACCGCCTCAAGCAAACCATGCCACAAGAACTCTCAGTTGCCGCCATCTCGCAAGCCTTCGGCACCCCCAAGCCTACGCTCGCTAATTCATACCAGCCCCAACTCCTGAGCCTCCGCACCTTCCCAACCTTGATGGGCTACTCCAGCCGCATCCTCGCCGAAAGCTGGGAATCCTCCAACATCTACTTCGCCTCTCTCGCCGACGAACTCGGCATGAAGCCCTCCGAGCTCAACATACAGGTCCCTCTCTGGACCAAGCTCGCTGTAGAAAAAATCTTTGCCACTCACCTCGAAGATTGGCCAGCACTCCTCCGCAGCCTCAGGCTCGTCGGTCAGGAAATGCGACAATCGTCGAAACAGACCCTGCAAGGGAGCTTCTAATTTACTCATGCGCAAGTTCTTCGCATTAACGCTAATCGCCGCAGCCGTCCTCGGCATCACCCTCTATGCCCAGGACGCCATTTTCAAAGTCAAGGTCGACATGGTCGTCCTCAGCTTCACAGTTACAGACTCCAAGGGCAAGTACGTCAACGGCCTCAAACATACCGATTTCCGGATCCTCGAAGACGGCATCGTTCAGAAGATGGCCACCTATGCCGAAGGCAACCGTCCCCCCATCCAGATCAATGAAGACGGCAGCACCAAACCACTCACAATCTCTGACAACACGGCCAAAGAAGGCGACCTCAAAGGGCCTTCTGACGCCTTCGTAGGCACCAACGTATTCGTCCTCTTCGATACTTCCAACTACATGTATCGCAGCTTCGTCTACGCCTCAGACGCGATCGCCGACTTCGTCCGCGGCCTCGACAAAGCAGACTCCGTAGCCGTCTACACCTTCTCCCGCAACCTCACCCGCGCCGCAGACCTCACAAGAGATCGCAACTTCGCCATCGCCGGTCTCCGCAAAGCGGTAGCCGGTGACGATTCCGCCCTCTACAACGGCCTCTTGCTCTCACTCCGCGATGCCGCCAAAGTCCCCGGCCGCAAAGTGGTTATTGTCTTCTCAAACGGCCCCGACAACGGCTCGATGGTAGCCCCCGACGACGTCCGCGCCGTAGCCGAAGACGAAGGCATACCGATCTACGTAATCTCAACAGCTGAAGTAAACAAAGACCCGATTTCATCCGGTGTCTTCCGTCGCCTCGCCGGCCGCACGGGTGGCAAAGCCTACTTCGCCAAAACCTGGCAGAAGCAAGTCGAAGCCTTCGAATCGATCCGCGAAGACTTGGGCAACAGCTACACCATCACTTACTATCCGCAGACCAACCCGAACGAAGGCTTCCGCAAGATCGCCGTCGAAATCAAATCCGACGCAGCGAAAAAACTCCGAGTTCGAGCCCGTCCCGGCTACCGTCCACGCACCTCTTAACTTTCAAATATTCCAGAAATTAAAAAGCTCCAGCCTCGGTGGAGTGGACGAT
>CAZZGS010001085.1:0-1807 GCA_964653845.1 uncultured Bryobacter sp. | reverse complement strand
GCACTAAAGGGCTCTCTATCGCCTGGATTAACCACTGGAACGGTTAATGTAGGCGGCAGAAGCCTGACTTACAATGCTTTCAAGCTGGCAGATGGGACGATCAATGTCGGAAGAATCACAGTTAAATAAGCCCTCTCGAGGACGTTCTCTGCGACCTATCGAATGCGCTCTTATCGAGAAGATGCTGGCTGGGAAGAGCACCAAGTTGTCATCGTCCTTAGTAGAGGATATGCAGGATGGAGGGATGGGAAGTATCCGCTTCTTAACTCCGAGCAAGTCGTCACGTCAGCTTGGAAAGGCCGTCGCAAAAGGAGAATACATCGACGAGGATGGCATCCCAGTAAGTATTGTAGTTAACGTCGACCAGGATGGCGAACTATACGAAGTGGACTTTTGGAAGGTCGATTTTTCGCCGCTGAGACGCTATCCGAAGGTATCGGAAATCAAAAGCGAAATATGCGAATAGGCTAAGGGCACGAGGCGATCCCTAATCCTCTTCTGTTTAGTCGCTCTACCGCCGTCGCTGCACTTCGAGTTTCACAGCGTAGAAGGCAGCTTGCAGCAAATGGATGTTGCCGTGGTTGGCGTCGATGACCAGTTTCCCATCGGACCACTCAGAATTTTCATGAGCGCCGATGAGGAGTTCGAGGGCGAACCGTTCGAGGACGTGATCGTAAGCGCCTTGGAGTTCGTGATCGGACAGTGAGCCGAGAACGGCGCTCTGTTCGGTGGAAAAGAGTTGTTAAGAGAAATTCGAGAAGCGGCGAAACAGTTCGGCAGAGAGCAAGGGGCGAAGGAAGTGGTTATCCAAGGTGGCGCACGAACGAGCGGAGCGAATCCCGGCCACATCCCGCCGCCGATCAGGATAAAGGTCCAGTGATGGTTGAGAAACAAGCCCGTGAAATTTCGTATCCAGATGGGAGCAGCGAAGGATTGCTGGTAAGCCCAGTTGGAACCAACCTTTATCGCCTGGAGGAAAGCTCGTTGTTGGGCGAAGCTGACTTCGGTGATGTCATCGAAGCGGAACCGACGCAGGAGGGCGGTCTACTGTTCAAGCGTGTGGCTGTTCCTTCAGGCATGACCACCGTGAACTGTATTCTTACACCTGAGCAAATGCAAGCACCGGGGCTACAACCGTTGCTTGATCGCATCATGTCGTTGGGCGGCAACTGGGAACGAGCGCTGGACGGATTGCTAATGATCCATCTCCCAAAATCGGTTGATCTCAATATCGAAGCGGAAGTCAAAGCCCTTTCAGCCTCGTCGATTTAGTTCGAGCTTGACCGCATAGAAGGCAGCTTGCAGCAAATGAATGGGGCCATGGTTGGATTTGATACCGGATTTGATACCAGATTTGATACCAGCCTGAATCGTCCTTATCTGTTTTGTTGGCTTTTTCGACTGTTTTCTCCGAGATACCCGCCAAGCAGACAAACTGCTTTATTCATCTCGACAACGCTCCGTATACGGGTAACTATGGCAAAGTAAACCACTTGAGCTTGAATTGCGTTTCGCCTTAATCCAATCATCTGTGGCACGGTAACAACTCAAATTTCTCGAAAAACGCAAAGGGACAGGTCAACATCAAGCACGGCATGCACCAACTCACCTTAATTCTCGCTCTGACTCAATCATGACCAAAACGATCGCCCCCGATCTTTCTGAAACCCTCTACTCCCCAATCGGCAGCGAGTTGACGATCACCGATCCTGCAGGGCGCAAAACCAAACAAATCAAAGATGCCTTTGGCCGCCTCAGTTCAGTAATCGAAGATCCCGGCGGCACTCTTCAATCCACAACTTACTAT
>CAZZGS010001084.1:0-1811 GCA_964653845.1 uncultured Bryobacter sp. | reverse complement strand
GGCTACATGAAAAGCATGGCCCAGGCTGGCTTGCTGAGAGGCTTGCGTGTGCATCGCCTCAATATGCGAACTTGCGGGGGCACCGAGGGACTTGCTCCGACTCTCTATCATGCGGGGCTCACGAGCGATTTGTTGCGGATCGTCGAGGGACTGAATGCAGCAGGCCGGGGGCCGATCTTTCTGATGGGATATTCGCTAGGCGGCAATGTAGTGATCAAGTTGGCCGGTGAATTAGGGTCGCGGGCCAAAGACCTGGGGATCGCCGGTGTGATAGGCGTTTCTACTCCGCTCGATCTGATGGCCTGTTGCCTTCGAATGCAAGAGAAACGCAATTTCATTTATTCGACCAAGTTTATTGAACGACTAAAGGCGCGTTACCGCCGCCGGGCCGCAGAGTTCCCTGCGCTGTTCCCGCTGGATGGGCTCGGTGCAGTAAAAAGTGTTCTTGAGTTTGACGACAAGTTCACGTCGAAGGCTTTCGGCTTCGGAAATGCAGCCGGTTATTATGGGACGCAATCGAGCCAGTCTTTCTTACAAACGATTGCAATTCCCGGGCTTTTAATTCACTCGGCCGACGATCCGCTGATTCCTTCCTGGGTTTATGAGAAGGCGGCTCCAGAAAAAAATCCTAATCTGAAATTGATTTTGACGCGGTACGGCGGGCATGTGGGCTTTCTTTCTCGAGGTCCGGCACGATTTTGGGCCGAAGAAATTGCCGGAGACTGGATTGCCGGGAACTTGCGCCAGACCTGATACGTATCCTTCGCTGAATGACCAATCAGCGGAGCAATGCGTTTTTTGAGGCGGTACGAGTTGCACTCTCGAGCTTGCGTTCGAGCGTGCTGCGCAGTTTCCTGACGCTGCTTGGCATCATCCTTGCCACAACTACTCTGATCGCTGTGATGAGTTTGATTCATGGCATGGACGTCTATATTGCGGAAAAGGTCAGCGATATGGGGGCCGATGGATTCCGTGTTGTAAGGATGGCTTTCATTGGAGACTGGGATGCCAAGAAGTATCTGGAATTGTTGCGAAAGAATCCGGAGTTGCGTCGCGAAGAGTACGAATTTGTGAAGGCCAATGCGCGGCTGGTCAAAGAGATCGCACTGCAGGTTTCGCGTCGTGGCCCCGTAGTGTTTAAAGGGGATCGTGTCGATGCCGTAATGATCGAGGGTGGCACACCGAACCTTGCCGCTATCGAGAACACACAAGTTGAGAGCGGGCGCTATCTGAGTGAGATCGACAATCAGCGCCACTTGATGGTGGCAGTTCTCGGCCATGATCTGAAGGATCGCTGGTTCCCAAATGTGGACGCAGTTGGGAAGAAGGTGATGGTGGATGGACGGCCTTATGAAGTGGTGGGTGTTGCGAAGGCCAAGGGTAGTGTATTCGGGCAGACACAAGACAGTTTTGTCACCATACCCGCAGAGACCTACTTCAAGAGCTATGGTGCCCGGAAGGGCATCAGTTATTCAGTTGTTGCGGTTGGGCACGACAAATTGATGCAGGCGCAGGATGAGGTAAGAACGCTCATTCGTGCGTTCCGGCAACTGAAGCCAGGCATCGAAGATAATTTCGCCATCTTCAACTCGGACTCTCTATCGACTGCGTGGAGTCAGATGACCGGCGCAATTGCGGCGACAGCGATTGCAGTGGTCAGCGTCTTTATGGTGGTGGGCGGGGTTGTGATCATGAACATCATGCTGGCAGTGGTGAGCGAACGCACGCAGGAGATCGGTATTCGCAAGAGTTTGGGGGCACGCCGGGCGGACATTTTGAATCAGTTTCTGGTGGAGAGCGCGGTGCTGTCT
>CAZZGS010001083.1:0-1812 GCA_964653845.1 uncultured Bryobacter sp. | reverse complement strand
GAACGCGGCGAACTCACCAAGCCGGACGTCCTCCGCACTGAGACTTCGCGCCTCAAGGCTCGCCGCGATTCCCTCGAAGACATCATCAACCATCGCAGCTACACTACCGATTCAGTGAAGAAGCTCTTCACTGCCATCGGCAAGGGTGAAGCGACTGGCCTCAAGCCCATGGGCGTCCTCGCCGACTTCATCGAAGTCGACACTGCCTATGAAAAAGCAACCGAAGAGTTCCTGATCGAAGAACTCGAATATGTAGTGGTTCATCACTGGGACGACGCCCAGCGCGGAATCCAGTTGATGAAGCAGGATCTCGAAGGTCGCGCCACCTTCCTCGTCCATCCCGACCCCGAATCCGACTTCACCCGTGGACGCGTGGAAGAGCCACCAGTCGGCCCTGAAACCGGCATCGTCGGCCGTCTCAGCGACGTGCTGCGCATGACCAACGGTTTTAAGTATGCCCCGGCAGAACTTCTGCCCCGCATCACCCGCTGCTTCCTCGCCGAGAATCACGAGGCGGCACAGCGCCTGGCCCTGCAATACCCGGATGTCTACTTCCTGCTCCCCGACGGCGTTTGTTATCACGGCTATGCCGTAACCGGCGGCAAGAAAAGCTCCAGCGGCCCTCTCGCCCTCAAGCGCGAACTTAAAGAACTCACCGGCCAACACAGCGCCAAGCAAATCGAACTCGAGCAGAATTCGACTCGCCTGCAGCAGCTTGAAGTGGAACAAACGGCCCTGGCCGCCGATCTCGAAAAGCTCCGTCATGAACAGCAGCAGGAAGAAAAGAGCGCCCTCGTTCTCGACCAGGAACAACGCCAGCTCGCAACAGACCTGCAACGAGCCGCGCGGTATCTCTCCAATGCCCGCATCGAACTCGATCGCCTCGCCGGCGAAGGCAAACGCCTCACCGAACTGCGTGAGAACCTCGATAAGGGCAGCACAGAGAAAGACCTCGCCCGTGTCGCCATGGAAGCCGCACTCGAAGCAGAACGTGGTGCCCTCGACCAACTGCAGCAGCAATACAATACGGCCAACGAAGAACACTCGACGCTACGTGCCCAACTGGCCAGCGGCGAAGAGCGCCTACGCAACGCCACAGGGGCCGTACAGCGTCTCAACAATACCCTGAACGAACAGGGCCGCCGCAAAGAATACCTGTCTGCCGAGATGGAGCGCCTCGGCGTCAACCGTGCCCAGTTGCTCAACGACAACATCGAGCTCGATCAAAAGGCGACAGACCTCGCCACCCAGATCGAGACCGCCAAGACCACCGTAGCCGCCCTGGCGAAAGACGAAGAAGAAGTCCGCGCGCTACTGGCGACGCTCGAAGACCAGCTCCGCGTTATGCGTCAAAGCGTCGCGGCAATGTCAGAGAAGCGCCAGACAGCCGAAGTCGACCTCGTCCGCAAGCAAAGCGACATCAAGCATCTCGAAGAGACCTGCCAGAAAGAACTCGGCATTGCCATTGCCGAACTGGCCGTAAACGAGGATACCGTCCTCGACGAAATGCAGCTTGCAGACGCCGAAGAAAAATACACCGAAGTGCGTCGCAAAATCGAAGCCCTTGGCCCGGTCAACCAGGATGCACTGCAAGAATTTGAAGAGTCCCAACAGCGTTATGACTTCCTGAACGCCCAACGTCAGGACTTGCTCGATTCCATCAAGGACACCGAAAAGGCGATCCAGGAAATCGATGTCGAGTCAAAGAAGCGCTTCCAGGACGCCTTCGACAAGATCAACGAATTCTTCCGTGGCACCTACCAGATCCTCTTCAATGGCGGCTCGGGTGAGATGCGTCTCACCGACCCAACC
>CAZZGS010001082.1:720-1820 GCA_964653845.1 uncultured Bryobacter sp. | reverse complement strand
ACTCAGGGAACTACGATTTCTACGAGCGGGAGAGGGCGATTCGCGAGACCAATCAGCAAGCGGCCTTTGGGCGTCAACAGGCGATGCTGGCCAAGGAACAACGGTTCATCGAACGGTTCAAGACCCATGCGGCGAAGGCGGCGCAGGTGCAGAGCCGGATCAAGGCCCTCGACAAGATCGAGAAGATTGAATTGCCGAAGAAGCGGCAAGTGGTGAAGTTTGATTTTAGGGTGCCGCCCCGGTCTGGCGACCTGGTCGCGGTGATGGAAGATCTGCATAAGGCCTATGGCCAGCGGGTAATCTACAACGGCTTTAACTTTACGATTCGCCGTGGAGAGCGCTGGGCAGTAATGGGCCGCAATGGGGCCGGCAAGAGCACGCTGCTGAAGATGATTGCGGGGCCAGTGAGCCGGACAAAGGGATTGTAAAGCTGGGAGCGAGCCTGACGATGGGCTACTTTGCGCAGCAGGCACTCGATATTCTAAATCCGGATCTAACAGTGACCGAGCAGTTGCAGAACGATTTTCCGAAGGATGCGATCGGTTCGTTGCGGACGCTTGCTGGAGCATTCCAGTTTTCGGGTGAAGAGGCGGACAAGAAGATACGGGCATTGTCTGGTGGGGAGAAGTCGCGGTTGGCGATGGCGAGGATGCTTTATCATCCACCCAACTTCCTGGTGCTGGATGAGCCTACAAATCACCTGGATCTGGCGACCAAAGAGATGTTGGTTGAAGCCCTGAAGGACTTTGAAGGGACGATGATTTTCGTATCGCACGACCGTATGTTCTTGCGGGGATTGGCTTCTCATGTATTGGAGTTGGGCGGGGAGAGCGGGACCGACCGGGAACCGCGTCTTTACCCCGGGAGCTACATCGAGTATGTTGAAGCCATGGGCCATGAGGCACCGGGAATTCATACTTGATGAGGTTGGGGAAAAACTAAATCGTGTGCAGAACCGTACGCGCAAAAGCAAGGGGCAAGAGGGTCCGGCGACAGTTTGACTTGGTCTCTGCCGCCGGACACACTTTGGGCTCTGGTTTTTTTTCTATCTAGCTGGTTGTCAAAGAGCTGGCCCGGCGTTGTTTTGGACTGTCCCGGGC
>CAZZGS010001082.1:0-710 GCA_964653845.1 uncultured Bryobacter sp. | reverse complement strand
ACATTCTGCTAGTCAGGCTAAAACATCCGGTGCCCGAATTGTGCCGATCGGCGTCCCATCCACCCAAATGTAGGCCACTTGGCCACAACCCCGTCATATCGCAACCACCACTACCCGCAAATCTTTTTGACAACCGACCAGCCGGTCGGTAATCTGTATATATACCGACCGACTAGTCGGTTTTCATGTCCAAAAAAGCAGAACTCACCCACGACTCCATCCTCAAGGCCGCCCAGGACGTCCTCCACCAGCACGGCGTCCGCGGCCTTACCCTCGACAAAGTAGCCAAGCAAGCCGGCGTCAGCAAGGGTGGCCTCATCCACCACTTCTCCTCCAAAGACGCCCTCCTGCTTGCGATGCTGAACTGCGTATTCGAAGACATGACCACCCAATTGGATCGCCTCCTCCTGGAAGAACCCGATCTAGGCCAAAAAGGCCGCTTTCTCCGCGCCTACATGCGAGTCAATCTCGAAACCATCGAACAAGGCATCCCCAGCTTCATCCATAATCTCCTCGAACTCGCCAGCGTCAAGCCTGACCTCTTCCAGTCCAAACGCGAATTCTTCGCCGACATGCAAACCAAAGTGGAAAAGGATGGCCTAGACCCCGTCCTAGCTACCATCCTCGCCGGCGCATCCGACAGCCTCTGGCTCCAGGTCCTCTTCGGAATCCTCGAGCCTAGCCATCCACAGATCCGGACGGTCCACAAC
>CAZZGS010001081.1:0-1821 GCA_964653845.1 uncultured Bryobacter sp. | reverse complement strand
CATCGAAAGCCTCAATCGCAAGCTTCTCGATCTCCCCGGCGCTCAATCTGTCGCCTGGGCCAACTTCGCACCGCTCGAAAAAAACTTCTCTAGCGTAGCCTCCGAGATTCAGGATCACCCGCGCAACCCTCGAGACCCCGCCTATGTCCTCTGGCAAACCATCGCCACGCCTGCTTACTTCGATACTCTGGGCATCCCACTCCGCCAAGGCCGACTTTTCAACGATTCCGACTCGAACGTTCTCATCATTGGTCAATCCACGGCCAAGCGCTTTTGGCCCAACCAAAGCGCCATCGGCAAACGCATCCGCCCCATGTCCGATCGTGAATGGTTCACCATTGTCGGGGTCGTCGGCGACGTCAATCACTACTCACTCGAAGGCTATCCAGACTGGGTCGATGGTGTCGTTTATCGCCCCCTTGCGGCTTCATTCTCTAACCTCCCCCAAAGCATGAAGCTCTCCGCGCTGATCCGCACCACACAATCGGCCATGGTTCAATCTTCAATCACTCAAACATTGCAATCGGCCTTCCCCGGTCTAGTCGTCTCCCGCGTCACAACTCTCGACCAACTCCGCACCGATTCCACCACCAATCAGCGTTCCACCGCCTTCCTCCTGGCCCTCTTCGCAATCCTTGGTCTCGCCCTTGCCATCGTTGGCGTCCACGGAGTCATTGCCCACCGCGCAGCCCAGCGCACCCGCGAACTAGGCATCCGCATCGCTCTCGGAGCCACCCCCACAAACCTGTTAACACTAGTCCTCAAAGAAACCATCCTCGTCTCTCTAGCAGGCTCGCTAACCGGAGTCTTCGCCGCCTACGCCCTCAGCAAATACCTTAACTCGTTATTATTCGGAATCACCATCCACGACCCACTGGCCTTCACCCTAAGCCCACTCACGCTCTTTCTCGCCGCCACGATAGCCGCCGCCTGGCCCGCCTTCCGAGTCCTCGGAACAGACCCGGCACTAACCCTCCGTCACGACTAAAGCCGCCACGTGCTACCTTGCTCTAAGGGAAATGAACTACAAATTGTGGCTTCTCCTCGCCGCCCTCGCAATCGCTGGAGCGGTCTGGTGGGCCAATAAAAATCCAACTCAAGACTCGGGAGATCCTATGGAAGCCGGAAAGAAATTCCTCGAAGAAAACGCCAGGAAAGACGGTATCAAGTCGACGCCTTCTGGTCTGCAATATGAAGTATTGCGTGAAGGCACCGGTGCCAAGCCCGACGCTACCAGCACCGTCGAGGTGCACTACGAAGGCCGTCTCATCAACGGCAAAGTCTTTGACTCCAGCTACCAGCGCAACGAGACTATCTCCTTCCCGCTCAACCGCGTCATCCCCGGCTGGACCGAAGGCCTTCAACTGATGCCCACCGGTGCCAAGTACCGTCTCTACATCCCCTCGGAACTTGGCTACGGCGCTCGCGGCGCAGGCGCGGACATCCCGCCCAATGCCGCCCTCATCTTCGACGTCGAACTCATTTCGATCCGCTAGTGCTTCGGGCAGAAGCAACCGATGCGCAAAGCCTAGCCCCAAAGCGCACTCCGCAATATCACCCACAAAATCTTAATCGATGCGCGGGAACTCCCCAAAAAGTTCCCGCTCACCTTTTCTTCGCCACCCAATCGAAGCCCGTATCGAACCGGTACCTCTACCACCCGCAGCCCTCGTTGTGCCGCCCTCACCTGCATCTCGATCGTCCAGCCGTAATTGCGGTCCACCAATCCCAAATCTCGCAACACCCCAGCCCGAATCGCCCGAAACGGCCCCAGATCCGTAGCACTCTGTCCCCAAATGAAATTCAGCACTGAAGTAGCCA
>CAZZGS010001080.1:0-1827 GCA_964653845.1 uncultured Bryobacter sp. | reverse complement strand
ATCGAGAGGAGTTCTGCGTCAAAGCTGGGTTCGGCACCGGGCTTAGCGAGCTTGGCCTTAACCGACCAATAGTCGGCCGTACGAAAGCGGATGCGGGCGCGCTCACGCTCTACCAGAAGGCGGACGGCGACGCTTTGTACGCGGCCGGCGCTGAGGCCGGGGGCCATTTTCTTCCAGAGCAGCGGGCTGACTTCGTAGCCGAAGAGACGGTCGATGATGCGGCGGGTTTCCTGGGCGCGGACGAGGTCTTCGTCGATCTCGCGAGCGTTCTCGAGGGAATGGAGGATCGCGTCCTTGGTGATTTCGTGAAAGACGAGACGGCGCGTTGGGACCTTCGGCTTGAGAACTTCCCGCAGGTGCCAGCTAATGGATTCACCTTCGCGGTCTTCGTCAGTCGCGAGGTAGAGGAAGTCTGAAGTCTTGAGCAGATCCTGCAACTCTTTGACTTGTTCCTTCTTGTTTTTCGGAACAACGTAGATCGGTTCGAATTCCTGATTGACGTTGACGCCTAGACGAGCCCACGGCTCTTTCTTCAACTTGGCCGGTACTTCGGAGGCGTTCTCCGGGAGATCGCGCACGTGTCCCATCGAGGCGCGGACCACGAAATCCTTTCCGAGAAATTTCGTGATTGTTTTCGCTTTAGTTGGAGACTCGACGATGACCAGTGACTTCGATGCCATTCTGCTGTTAAAACCGTTCCTCAGAAAATTGCCGTCCGGGTTACCCACAAAAGTTCCGCATCCATCCGGCTACCGAAAAGTGTACAACGGAATCTACACATGTCCGCCGACCCCATCGTTTGCCCCCGCTGTTCCGGCGGAAAGATCGTTTTGAAACACTCGCGTGAGAAGAAGCCCTTTTTCGGCTGTACCGAGTATCCACGATGCACGTTTAGTTCCACATTTCAGCCCATAACGGAAACTTGTCCGGAGTGTTCGAGTCCTTATCTGATAGAGAAGCCGGTGCGGGGCGTGAAATGGGCAAGATGTCCGAACCAGGACTGTAAATTTGAGCGGCGACTGAGCTCTTTTTGAATCTTTCACCGCGTGCTTAGTATCTGCTAACTTAGCAAGTACTAGCTTATGGCTGTTTCCACACGTCTCAATAGTCAGGACCGAAGGTCTGCGATTCTCTCTGCAGCTATCCGGCTTTTTTCCGAGCGGGGCTTTCGTGGGGTGACCACGCGCGAACTCGCAGCAACGCTGGGAGTGAGTGAACCCGTGTTATATCAACACTTTCCGAGCAAGCAGGATCTTTACACAGCGATTATCGAGGAGTCGAAAGACGATCATTATCTTGAAGCGCTGGAGGGGTTGAGCCGTAAAGCGGCTGGTTCAGACGATGAAGATTTCTTTACGCATTTAGCCCACGCGATGATCCGTTGGCATGAACTGAAACCGGAGCTGATCCGATTGAAGTTGTTCTCTAATCTCGAGGGCCACGAGTTGATGGAGGAATTCCACGACAAGCAGGCCCGGCCCTTTATCGAGATCATCTCCGGCTATATCGAAAGACGTGTTCTGGAAGGTGCCTTCCAGAATGTTCTACCGCTGGGGGCGGCTCTCGCCTTCTGCGGAATGATTGGCCAATACTGCCAGTCGACAATTCTTTTCCGCTCCTCGATCTGCCAGAGTGTAGGTCGCCAGGAGATGGTCGATTTATCCGTACAGCTTTTTTTGAATGGAATACGCAAAACATAATCATGAAACCGTTGATTCTTAGCATTTCAATCCTTGCCCTGCTGGCTGGTTGCGCCAAAAAGCAGGAAGCGCCAAAGACCGATGCGTCTAAGGCACCAGATGCAATTCAAGTTCGAGTGCAGCAGGC
>CAZZGS010001079.1:0-1838 GCA_964653845.1 uncultured Bryobacter sp. | reverse complement strand
GCGCCGGGCTATGTCTGCGATGGGGAGCGACCCTACGCTCATCCGTACTTCTGGGCACCCTTCGTGTTGATGGGGAACTGGAAGTAGTGGGATTTTATACAGTGATTTGACGAGATGTTCGCGTTTGGCAATCCGTGGCTAGACTTCACCTCGTCGCTTGTCAGCCCAGCCCATTGAGAAGTTATAAGTCAATCAGAGTAACTGCAAAGTGCGCTTTCGACTCATCATATTTTGGCCAGCGACTGTGCCGTTGTGCCAGCCGCCGGAGATCGATGGGTCTATGTGCGAGTTGGATCTAGTTCAGTAAGGTCGTTTTCCTGCTCTAGCGATGGTGTTGAAAACCAAGCCAGCCCAGCTCACCAACGCGATCAGTAGGGGGATGTAAATCGTGTGGTCCATCATAATCCTGGTGAACCAAATGTCGTGCAAAACGTTGTAAAGTGATGTTGTCTCTTCCATCTTCGACGCTCCCTGTCGTTCCATTGGGAAAGAGGTCAGCGTCAGGAAAAGCGCACAAGCAACCCGAATAAACAGTTTGGCCAGCCCTCGCGATTGAGGGCTGGCCAAAGATCAACTCAAGTCAGCAATTATGCGAGGATGCTTAAATTTAGATTCACCTCCCTGCTGACCGGGCCACCGGTACCGGTCACCTTGATCACGTGATTTTTAACCGTACTCGTGCGGGAGGTTCGTACCGTAAACGTGGATTGCCCGCCCGCACTGACGGAGGAAGGTGAGAAGCTGACGCTTGATCCTGTCCGCCCACTGGCGGAAAGCTTTACTCTCCCCGTAAATCCGTTGGTCGGCGTCACCTGAATCCGGTAAGATACTGAAGATCCGCGCTTGACCGTTGCGGAGCTCGGCGTTGCTGTGAGCGTAAACGACCCCACCGGCACTGGAGTTGGGCCACTGCCACCCGATGGTGTCGAGGTGCTTCGGATCCATTTAGTCAATGTATCGGCGATAAATGCGGCAATGGTGGTCGAGAGCTTGAGTAGATCATCGAGGTATTTCCCTACGCTGCCCAATACCTCTTTGACCAAATCCTGGATCATCTTCAACACGCCGTTGTACACCGCATTGCGTTCGGAACTCCCTGTAGAGCAGATCTTTGGCTTGGTCCAGTGGAATTGGTATTGCCCTGCTTGACCTTGGATCGAAGCAAGGCTCCCTTCAGCAAAAGTGTGCCACCGATCCCAGTCGAAGGGATTGAATGAATCGATACCGGGAAGGTCAAATTTAATCCAGATTCCTTCCTTGGCCCCCGGCACGCAAGTGGGATTCAGGTCTTTTCGAATGATTCCATGGGCCTCGAAGCGGAAAGCTACCTTGTCCCACTTCTGCCGGATGGTGCCATCTGAAGTGTTCGACGCTCTCTGATTCGATTTCGACGCTAAGACCAGTCGAGGGTCCGGCGTGATCACGAGCGGGGACTCGGTTTCTGGCTCACTGACGAACAACTTGGTGTCGTTCTCAGCTGGCAAGTAGAAATTGAAAGCAACCGCTTGCGTCTGTTCATCGCTAAAGAGAGGCAACATCGGAAAAGTCGGTGGATTCCATCCCATTTCATCTGATGTCTTCCGCAATTGACTGGCAGTTACATAATCGAAGTCTGTGGCCGGTCGAATCATCGGAATCGCCGTTTGCTGATCGTTTTCACGGCAAACTACCCCATCAAAAAACGGCTGAATATCCATTTCCCGAATCACGATATCTTCAGAAGCCTCTTGTTGATCGGCGTCTTGAACTTGGGCGGTTGCCATGGCGGCGCCACTTATGGGTAAGCTCGCCAGGAAAATTCTGCGTTTCATAATAATCTCCTTTGGATTTGTAGTTGG
>CAZZGS010001078.1:0-1840 GCA_964653845.1 uncultured Bryobacter sp. | reverse complement strand
GCAGTGGGGGAGCGGGTATTTGCCGGCGGAGTTTCAGGGGACCGTGTTGAGGGCGACGAGCGAGCCGATTCGGGATTTGGCTTCGCCCAGCAATGTTGCGGCTGAGTCGATTGAGGCTGAGCGCGAGGCGTTGCGCGGGATGAACGGCAACTTTGCGAATTTGCGGGCCGACCATCCGGACTTGAAGGCGCGGATGGATTCTTATGAGTTGGCTTACCGGATGCAACTAGAAGTGCCCAAGGTATTGTCGATTGAGGCTGAGCCGGAGCATGTCAAGGAAGCTTATGGGTTGAACGATCCAGTAACGGCTTCGTTTGGACGACGGTGTCTGATGGCGCGGAAGCTGGTGGAGGCGGGGGTAAGGTTTGTCGAGGTCTTTACGCCGTCGCAGAGCTGGGATGCCCATGGGGATATCAAGAAGAATCATGAGAAGAATGCCCGGGAGACGGACAAGCCCATTGCGGCTTTGCTTGCCGACTTAAAGCAGCGCGGGATGCTGAAGAAGACGCTGGTGGTTTATATGGGTGAGTTTGGCCGGACGCCGGATACGCCAGCCGAGCAACCGACGCCGGGGCGGGATCACAACACGCGGTGCCAGAGTATGTGGTTTGCCGGAGGCGGGATGAAGGGCGGATCGATGATCGGGACGACCGATGAGATCGGGCACAAGGCCGTCGAGAATGTTTACCACATGCATGATGTGCACGCGACGATTCTGAACCAGATGGGGCTGAACGATATGCGGTTGACGTATTACTTTGGTGGCCGCAACCGCCGGTTGACTGATCTTGGTGGAAGATTGATCAAAGAGCTTATTTGATGAAATGGCTTTGTTTTGTCGCGGTCTGTTTTAGCGCGCTGGCTGGCGTGGAGGATGATGCTCGGCGTGTGCTGGCGGGTAGGTGCGGGGCTTGTCATGGGGCGACGGCGAGGGGCGGGTTGCGGCTGGATTCGGCTGAAGGGTTTCTGAAGGGTGGCAAGAGTGGGCGGCCGGCGCAAGAGATGTTGCTTTCTGCTGTTCGTAGCGGGGTGATGCCTCCCGGGGGCAAGTTGAAGCCAGAGGAAGTAGCGACGCTGGAGGAGTGGGTTGCTGGCGGAGCAAAGTGGGCTGGCGAACATTGGGCTTGGAAGCCGCTGCGGACTGTATCGGGTTCGTTTGATTTTCCGGCAGATGGGCCGGTTGCGGATCGACGGACGCTGGTGCGGCGGCTGTATTTTGATTTGACGGGCTTGCCGCCTGTTGTGCATGAGAAGGATACGAAGCCGGGTTGGCAGGGGCGGTTGGTGGATCGTTTGATTGCTTCGCCGCAGTTTGGTGAGCATTGGGGCAGGCATTGGCTGGACGTGGCGCGGTATGGGGAGGATGACTTTAGCGGGACGGCGGTGCAGCCGTATCCGAATGCGTGGCGGTATCGGGATTGGGTGGTTGGGGCAGTGAATCGCAATCTACCTTATGACCGGTTCTTGATGGCGCAGTTGGCTGGGGATTCTATTGGGGAAGCGGGCGGATTGGGTTTGACTGGCTTGGGTCCCTGGTATTACGGGATCTCGCAGCCGCCGCAGGCGCGGGCCGATGAGCGGCATGATCGCGTCGATGTTGTGAGCCGGGGGATGCTGGGTGTGACGGTGGCTTGTGCGCGGTGTCATGACCACAAGTACGATCCGTTTAGCCAGAAGGATTATTACGCGCTGTCGGGGGTGTTTGCCAGCTCGGCTTATAAGGAGTATCCGTTGGTGCCGGAGGCTGAGGCGGTGGCCTGGCGGGAGCAGAAGAAGCAGCTTGATGCGGCGGAGAAGAAGCTTGAGAGTTTTCGGGCGTTGCGGAAGCGGTTGAACGATG
>CAZZGS010001077.1:0-1842 GCA_964653845.1 uncultured Bryobacter sp. | reverse complement strand
ACGCCAGCCCTGAACGTCTCGACCTCCACGCCTCCCTCATCCGTTCTGCCAAGTCCCGAGGCTGCAAGTTCACCATCTCAACCGACGCCCACCATCCCAAACACTTCCTCAACATGCGCTACGGCATCAAGATGGCTCGCCGGGGCTGGCTCGAAACCGCCGACGTCATCAACACCCTGCCGCTAGCCCAATTCGAATCCACCATCCGCCAGGCCAGGAGCCGAAGAACACGCCCCTAGGCGCGATACGATGAGGGAGTGATGTTCCCAATCCTGGTCTTCGCCGCAACCACACTAGGCCAATCGCTTCTCTCCGATAACCCGCTCGAAGCAAGACAAAACAACGGCGAGGCCAACACCGAAATCGTAGCCGTCGATGGTGAATTGTTCACGCAATCCCTTCGCATTGAAACCACCCAGCCCGGCGGCAAACGCAGCGACGCTTCAGCCTCCTGGACCAACACAACTGCCATCGCCGCCAGCGAAAGAATCAGAGTCTCCTTCTCGGTCCGCAAGACCGCCCCCGCAGATCGCTTTAACATCCGCGCCACCCTCCGCCTCGAAGAAGCCGGCACAGCTCCAATTCTCGACACTGTCTTTCCCATCAACACTCCCATCTGGACCTTCTACGCCTTCGACCTTACCGCCCCCAAGGCCTACGACCCCGGAACCCTGGCGCTGCGTCTACTCCACGGCCAGGGCCCGCAAACCTATGAAATCGGCGACCTCAAATGGACCCGCCAGCCAGCTCTCCCCGCCCTCAGCGCCGAAGGCGAACCCGTCGCACCCATCGGCGATTGGGATCGCAGTACCAGCTATTTCGATGGCACCTCCGGCGGTGGCTCAGCCCATATAGTCACCGCCGAAGTCCCCGGCTTCACCCAGGCCATGCGCATCACCACCAACGGCCCTTCCACAGTTATCTCCCGCGCCGCCCTTACCTGGCCCCTAAGCCGCGCCACTGTGCGCAACGACGTCATGCACGCCAGCTTCTGGGTCCGTCGCATCTCCAGCTCAACTTCCGCGATCCAAGCCACAGCCATCGTTGAACGCAACGGCGGAACATTCTCAAAATCCTTACAGATTAGCCTCCCAGTCGAAACAGACCAGTGGCAGCGATTCCAGATGCCCTTCCGCATGGATGACAACTACGCACCCGGCGGCGCTCTCTTCCGCTTCCAGTTCGGCGGTGGCCCACAGGTTTTTGAAATAGCAGACGCGAAGCTACTCCATTACGGCACTCGCGCTACCCTCGAACAACTCCCCGTCGAATTCACCTACCCCGGTCGCAACACCGTCGACGCAACCTGGAAACGCGACGCCCTCTCCCGTATCGAAGCCGATCGCAAGATCGACCTCTCCATTCGCGTCGTAGATCCCGCAGGCAATCCCGTCAAAGGCGCCACCATCGCCGTACAGCAACTCTCGCAAGCCTTCCGCTACGGCAGCGCCATCACCGCCGGCGGCATAGTGGGCACCACCGCCGACGACGCCCAATACCGCAGCCGTATCGAGAGTCACTTCAACACCATCGTCTTTGAAAACGACCTCAAATGGCCCTTCTGGGAAGCCTCAAACAGCTACCCGCAATCACGCACCCGCAATGCCATCCGTTGGCTTGAAGACCGCCAGATCCCTATCCGAGGCCACGTTCTGGTCTGGCCCAGTTGGCGCAACACTCCAGCAGACCTCCCTAATTTGAGCCCAGAAGCCCTCCGCACCAGAATCGACAACCGCATCCGAAACGTACTCACAGACTCAGGCGTAGCCGGCAAGCTCTACCACTGGGACGTCCTCAACGAGCCCTACGATCGCAAGACGTACTTCGAGATCGTCAAGCAGC
>CAZZGS010001076.1:0-1847 GCA_964653845.1 uncultured Bryobacter sp. | reverse complement strand
ATGTTGGTCCAAGTGCCGAAGTATAGAGGCCAGCACAACGGCATCCTGACCTGACAGACCATACTCAACCTCGATCTCTGCGGCACTCGACAGAATCGCGGCGTCGAGAACAATGATGTTCGCAATTCTCAACATTTCTGCAATTGTTCCGCGCAGTCCATTCCGTTCTGATTGAGCGCTGTCAATTAGAACTGTGGCTAACGATTCGTAAGTCGCCAGGACAGCACGATGTGGTTTAGACCTGGCGAGTTCGTTAAGCTGGGCTCGCAGGTCATTGCTGAGCCTCGCACGAGCTTTCTCTTTTCCAGAAATCGCCCCATGTGGCTCCGCCAGAGAGAATGCAGGCACCGCCAGGATGATAAGGCCCCTTGAAGCCAGATCGATGATCGCGGCGCAGCTATCGCATTCCTCCTGCTGGAGTGATTGCTCAAGCACAAAATTGGATTCGACGTAAACCGTCATCGCATCGGATTCATTTCGATGCGAGCCTCCTGCAAGGATCTGGAGAGCTCTGACAACCATGCGGAAGAAGTTTCCTGTTTTGGTTTGCCTTCATCGGATCGCGCAATCTCGGTTAACCAAGTTAATACAAGATGTTCAAATGCCGCCGGCCCAATTTCCGATGACTCCAAAGTTAGCTTTTGAAAGTATGGCTGGAATACCTTCTCTGCGTCTATTGTAAAATCGGGCAGCGCCTCCGGCGACGTGGGGTGCTCCTGCTGCCAGAGGTACATGCGTTCGGGAGTTGCAATCAAGAAGTACTTGGCCCAAGGTAAGACTCCGTGTGCGAGCATATTTCTTCTCAGACTGGCGGCCCAGGCTTCCGAAGTCCCTCGTCTGCTTTTAGCCTCAGCCAAAAGTACAACTTGGCCTTCTCGGTCATAGGCAACGAAATCAATGCTGCTGTTCAGTGTCGGCATGGCTGGCTTCAATTCTGGAATCGCTTCAAAATCAATTCCATAATTATTTTGGCACGGGCCGATCAGATCACCACACGAATCCTGCATAAGGGCCCCAGCACGCTCATGTGCCAGCACAAGATTCGCTAAAGTGGGATTGATGCATGGTTCAACCCTTCGTATCGAGCCAAAATGAATGCACGCCTTATTATTGACGATGCAGGCAGCGTGGTGATCCCCAAGCCATTGCGAGAAGAACTCCACCTGGAAGTTGGTGATGCTCTGGAAATGGAAACATCCGGGGAACAGATCACGCTACGCCCGGTACGAGCGACGGGCCCACTCACGAAGGAGCACGGTGTCTGGGTATTCCACAGTGGACAGCCGATGCCCGTTTCAGCCACGGATGATATGTTGCAATTGATCCGCGAAGAGCGCGACTTGGTGAACTTCGGCCAAGGCGCATGAAAGGGTTTTTCGATACCTCAGTGCTCGTGCCGGTCTTCTACGGCGATCATGTCCACCATCAGGCCAGTCTGGCGCGATTTATTCAATTCGATAAGGTCACCGGTTGCTGTGGAGCACACAGCCTGGCAGAAGTCTACTCCACGCTGACTCGCATGCCGGGCAAGCAGCCTGTGAGCGCAGAACAAGCAATAAGCTTCATCGGCGACATACGGGAACGGCTTTCCATCATCTCGCTCGACCATCTGGCTCGACGGAGCCGAGTATGCGGATGCCCTACAGTTCTTGGCAGCTCTCGGTATCGTGGGCGGTGGGATCTATGACGCCATGCTGGCACATTGTGCGATCAAGGCGGAAGCGGAAACGATTTATAGCTGCATCCGCAGACACTACGCAGAATGCGGCGCAGAAGTGACTCGGCGCTTGCGGATGTTTTGCTTCAGCTCAAAAATGAGAGCGTCTTGCCGAAGAGGGTAAAAGTGG
>CAZZGS010001075.1:0-1848 GCA_964653845.1 uncultured Bryobacter sp. | reverse complement strand
CCTTTCAGCTCCGCCACTAACTCAGGCCGCGCACCCGCCAGATCCTTCTCCTCACCCAAATCCTGCGACAGGTCAAACAACTGCATCTGCCCCGACTTCAACTGGATGCACTTCCAATTCCCCCGGCGAATCGCCCGTGTAAATCCCCCCTCATGAAACTCCCAGTAATAATAAGGCTGCGTAGCAGTAGACTTACCCTTCCACACATCCAAAACATTCATGCCATCAATACCCTGAGGCGCAGCAACCCCAGCCACGGCCGCAAGCGTCGGCATCACATCCCAAAACGCCCAAGGCGTTTCATTCAAGGTACGAGCCGGAATCTGATTCGCCCACACCGCAATCGCCGGCACCCGAATCCCGCCCTCAGTCAGCGAACGTTTGATCCCGTTCAGCGAGCCATTCGAATCAAAGAAATCGAACTTATGCCCGCCCTCCTGATGAGCCCCATTATCTGAAGTGAAAACAATCAGCGTATTCTCATACAGCCCCTTCTCCTTCAACTTCGCAACAATAGCCCCCACCTGCCGATCCAGACGGCTCACCATAGCCGCAAAATTCTTCTCCACTTGCGGCCAGCTCTTGGCACCAAAAGGAGCATCCTCCGGCACCTCCTGCCCATTGCCCGTATCCCTCCCCAGCTCATTGTTGGTATGCGGAATCACCGACGTGTAATACATAAAAAACGGCGACCCCACCTTCTGAGAATCCAGCCACTGCATCGCCTGTTCATGAATCACATCCGGAGCATAGTCTTGCCTCCGGGTCCCTGTATTTCCCTTGAGCTCAAACAATTCATCGTTATGATGCAACGCCTGCGGATAGTACATATGCGCCTGCACCTGCGAGAAAAACCCGAACCACTCATCCCACCCCTTCTTGGTCGGATACCCAGCCTTACCCAGCCGTCCCAGA
This sequence comes from uncultured Bryobacter sp., assembly GCA_964653845.1. GTDB lineage: Bacteria > Acidobacteriota > Terriglobia > Bryobacterales > Bryobacteraceae > Bryobacter. The sequence continues at coordinate 933 of CAZZGS010001075.1, read as the reverse complement.
GCCCACTTCCCAAACATCCCGGTCCTGTACCCAGCCCCCTTCAGCAACTCTGGAATAACGACATCTTCCCGACGCAACACATCCTCATTAGCCCCATTGCCCCGAATCCGCGAATGCCCCGTATGATACCCGGTCAACAGTGCGCAGCGCGAAGGAGCACAAACGGTAGACCCCGCATAAGCCGAGCTAAACCGCGTCCCCGCCGCAGCCAGAGCATCGATATTGGGAGTCGAGAACATCTTCTGCCCATAACAACTCAAATCCCCAATCCCCAAATCATCAGCCAGAATAAAGACGACATTAGGCTTCACCGGCCGCTGCGCCAGCGCGACCCACCCCAAACTCCCAGCCATCCATTCACGACGTGTCATATGAACAGCCTACAGCTTCTTCGGCTAAATCAGGAACGCCTCATCATCGCGGGCACAATTGCATAAACTCGGATTTCATTGCTGCTCGCGCGGTAAAAGAATCGGTACCTGGCAACCGTGAAGCAATCGATAGCCTGTCATCACGCCCCTTTTCCTGAAGGGGAACATCTCTGGGAAAATCGCAGCCAGTTGAATCACTCGGCCAGCCTTTTCCTTCACTTTCACCGGTAACGTGTCAAAACTGCGCTTGCCCCCAAGCTGAAAGTAATGATCACAGTTGGTTGCGGGCTTTGACCGTTTCCCAACTCACAACTCGCCCCTCCGCGAATTCACGCTCAGATCGATCTCGTTGTTGCTTTAGATACTCCTCGGTGCCTTCTTCAAATTCATCCGCCATCAACTCTAGACCTTCGTGAACCGCAAGGAGTTCCGCCAACACGAGACTCAAATCGCCATCGTGATGCTTGGCGATCTCACGCATCGCCTGGTCCACGCGCTCTTCCACTTCAATCGTCAATGTCACCATCAAGTCAGCCTAGCAGTTTGAACGCAATCATTGCTC
>CAZZGS010001074.1:0-1849 GCA_964653845.1 uncultured Bryobacter sp. | reverse complement strand
AAGTGGGAGAGTGAGAATGGATCGGCGCAGCATCGGTGCTGCCGATGTTATCGCAGTATCGAGTCGCTTATTCTATTTCCTGACCGATACGGATGAGGTTGCCGTGCGGGTCGATGATGGCGAATTCTTTCATGCCCCAGGGCTTTACTTCGATGGGGTGAAGGTTGGTCAGGCCGACGGCAGCAAATTCATTATGGAGGGCTTCGGCGTTTTCTACACGCCAGTAGCAACCGAAGAAGCTCTCTGCTGGGATCAGATTAGCCATGAGGAAGAAGTGCAGCTCACACGATTCCCGAGCGAGGATCGCATAGTCGCCTTCATGGCGGGACCAAATTTTGAAACCGAGGCGTTGGTAGTAGCTGATCGTCGCGTCAAGATCGAGGGACGGGAGGACCGGAACTGTGGACTGTAGCATGTGTCAGATCTTAGTGTAAGCCCCTTGTCAGGGGGCGTTGTACGGGCCCTGGATGTGGAGGAGGAGGTTGGTTGCGATTCCGAAGATCAAGAGTGGAAGTTGGAGGGCTGGTTTTGATTTTGAGGCTAGGCTGGATAGAACCAGCAAGGGCAGGAAGTCGACCAGGTAGCGTTGAGAGACCCACCCGGTTGAGGACAGGAAGAGCATCAGGGTGAGGCTGATTGCGGTAGGACGCCAATGAGGTTTTGAGACTAGGAGGAAGGGGCACAGCCAGAGAGCACCCATGATGTTTTCGTGGAAGAATTTTGGAGGTAGATTCAAGGGCGGAAGGTTGTGAATCGCCAGGAATGGAAAATGGCTCAATAGCCTTGGGATCTCACACCAGTAAAGATAAAGGCTGGGGGCAAGGTTCTGCAAGCTGTAGTTGGGGGTTTGTTGGTCTGGGCCTGCGATCAGATAGTGAAGGCCGAATTCGAGTGGGGAGTCGAAACGGAAATAGTTGTGCAGGAGGGTGGCGATAAGACCCAGGGCGGCGGTCGGCCAAGAGCGGGGTGAGAAGAATGGGAGCGCCAAAGCGAGGTGGGGGCGGGACAGAATCGCGAAGGCCATCGCGAGGCCGGCAAGGTGGTGCCGATTGAAGACCGTGAAGGCGTAGGCAACCGAGAGGCAGGCGAAGCCGCTGACGATGGCGAGTTCGTAGACCCAGATGCGGTGGAGCAGAAACGGGACGCAATTGGCGAGGCCGAGGGCGAGATATTGGAGCGGAGTGGCTTTAGGGTTCAGCTTCTGGAGGGCGAAGGCGCAGGCAATCAAGCCGCGGCTGGCGAAGAAGAAGACGGCGATCGGTTCTGGGAGGTCTTTGCCGGTGAGAATGCGGTAGGGATAGATCGTGAGCAGGGCTGGGGCGGGGCCGTGGTAGAGGAAATAGTGCCCTTTGTGTAACGCCATGTCGTGAACTTTGATTTCATCCGGGACAGATGGGTCGTAGGGATTAGGGAGAGCGAGAAGTTGGGGGTTCACCTCGATCGGGGTGTAGAGGTGGCCAGCCTGCCAGCCGCGGGCGAGGTAGTTGTAGTAGCCGTTGGGTGAGATTGGGTTGAAGGCGAGGGCGGCCCAGAGGTAATAGGTGATCACGACGCAGACGATCGCAACATTAGCCCTGGCAAGCTTCATCTTGTGATGATACTGAAGGCCTCCAGGCTTTGAGAAGTTATAGAATATCGACCATGCTCTCACGCAGAAGTTTTCTTGCTGGCGCCCCGATGGTATTTGCCAAGGCTGCTGCCCCGCAGAAGCGGAACGTCCTGTTCATCGCCATCGATGACTTGAACGATTGGGTGGGATGCCTTGGCGGCTATGCAGGCGTAAAGACTCCTAACCTCGATCAACTGGCGCGGCAAGGAGTTTTGTTTCGTAGCGCGCACTGTGCGGCAC
>CAZZGS010001073.1:0-1850 GCA_964653845.1 uncultured Bryobacter sp. | reverse complement strand
CACTTGGAGATGGGTGTGCAGCTAGATCCGAAGAATGGCTATTGCTGGCTGGGATTGGCGCTGTGGAAAGCAGCGAAGCAGGACTGGAGTGGGGCGTCGGAGGCATTTCAGGCGGGAGGCCAAAAAGATCCGGCGTCGTGGATGGTGCGGGCTGGGGCTGGGGCATTTTATTACCGGCGTGGAGAAATGGGAGCGGCGCTGCAGGCTTTTGAGGAAGCAAGAAATCTGGTGCCGGATCACGTGCGGGTATTGAGTGGGCTTTCTAGCGTATTCCATATGTTGGACCGGAACGAGGAGGCAGCAAGCGTGCTGCAGCGGGCAGTTGAACTGCAGCCGAGTGCAACTTTGTACAGCAATCTAGGGACGTTGCTGTTCTTTGATGGGCGTTATGCGGAGGCGCTGGGGCCAATGAGAAAGGCGGTGGAATTGGGCGGAAACGAGTTTCGCAATTGGGGGAATCTGGGAGATACCTTGCGCTGGATCCCAGCCAGGAAGGGCGAGGCGAATGAAGCGTACGCAACTGCTATCCGGCTGGCAGAGGAGCGATTGCAGAAGACACCGGCAAATGTTGAATGGCAGACAGCGTTGCTTCTGTACCGGGTGAAGCGCGGAGAGAAGAAGAACACAGAGCAAGAACTGAGACGGCTTGCCGGGATTGAAAAGTTGCCGGGTGGAGTTCTCTACGAATTGGCAGTCAGCGCCGAGTTGACCGGCAATCGCAGTTTGGCAATGCAGTTGCTTTTGAAATCCATCAAAGCCGGTTATGCAATTCGTGAAGTAAAGAGCGACCCGGAACTGGTTTCGCTGCGAACTGACGAAGGCTATCTTCGCATGGAAACGCAGCAGTCCAGCCGCCAGTGACTGAGTGCTGGCGGTGAATCAACCACCATAGATAAAGAGAGGAAATCGCGTGAACTATCATTTAAATCTGCTTTTCGACCCAACCGAGGATATTTGCAAAAAGGGCAGATTTTTGCCCGATAACGAAGGCAGAGACCCGAATCTTCGCTCCCGGTGCTGGATCCAGAGAACCACTGGCGATTGGACATTCAAAGCCAAATCTGACAGTGTGGTTTCGATTAAGAAGAACAGCAATGTTGGAGTGGCGATTGGAATACCCTTGAGCGATGAGTACACAGTGAACTTCATCAAAATGTGGGTGCTGGTTGCGCATGATGAAAACACAGGAAGCCCCACCAGAGACAATGCTAACTCTACCCCGTTTTTCTACATGACGGATGGTGGGGAGACGATTGAGCACAACATTTTCTGGAATGTTGAAGAGAACTTAGAAGCGGGGGACAATTATCGTTGGAAGGTTCAAGAGCTCGGAACCGCAGAACTCGACCCGACCAAGGGAGAAAGCAATGGTGCCCAATACCGGATTCAAGTGGCCGCCCACATCGGTTGGACAATTAACGGAAGGTTGTTTGAAATGCAGGTTGGACATGACCCTGTCATGCAGGTGGATGATGTGACTTAGGAAAGAGCTACTGCTTCTGGACGACCTTGGTCAACCAGAAATCGTTGCCCTGAACGTTTACATCGGCAGTAATTTTTGCGCCGGGTTTGAGTTTCTCAAACTCGGCTTTTTCTTTGACCGGGAAGCCCATGGTCATGGCATCCATCCAGCCCTTGATCTCTTCGTGTTTGATGGTGACTACCTGGGTGGGGCCGTCCATGGCGGTGATCTCGCCTGTAACCTGGTAAGTCTTGATGGGCTCGTTGCTCATCGCGGCCTCGCGGGGGGTCTGCGTGCAGGCCGAGAGAAGCAGCGTGAGCGCCAGCAATAGGGCCTTCATGATTACTATTATGCTTTAGAGGCGAGGAGTTTTTGAAGGCCGAGGGGG
>CAZZGS010001072.1:0-1858 GCA_964653845.1 uncultured Bryobacter sp. | reverse complement strand
CGTCATAGGTATCTCCAGCGAGATAAATGTGGGCGATCTCATGCGGAATTGTCGCCGGCATATCCTCATCGCTTGCAACCACAATGTTGGTCGGCCGCCCGTAAGTGTAGCCTTGCAATTGTCCGTTCGGATATCCCATCGGCCGGTCCGGAATGAAGCCCACAATCAGGTCGTAACACCCCTCTGCTTTTGCATTGGCCGCACATTTCTGCGGCAGCAGATTCGTCAGGCCTTCCCACAGTCCTGCCCGCCCTTGATCCGTCTCCAGATCAAAGCCGTCGGCACTGGCGTCAAATTCATCCTGAATATCCCAGTCAATCCCATCTGCCGCAACCGGATAGACGCTCTGCAGATAGCTCCAGGCCGTCTTCCATTTGGAGTCTCTCACCGTAACGATAGTGCCTCCGTAGTTAGCCTTTACCGGCCTCACCATAATCCGCAATTTGGCCCGAACCTTAAACTCGTACTTTGTCTCCTCAGTCGATTTTGATACTCCATTCACCGTTGCCGTGAAGCTATAGGATCCCTGTGCCCAACTTGAGCACGCCTGTCGCGTCGGGCAAATAAATTCAACGATTTTGACTGGCCCCTCATAAGCCTTAGGCTGCAATTCAAAGGCGTCAGCCCCAGCCCGAAGCACCGACAGCTTCGTTTGCGAGGGGTCCACCTCCACTTCAGAATCAAGGAACGCCCGCACCACAGTATCCTTGCCAGCGACAAAATCGAGCGCCCCTTTAAACTGCTTACCCAGTGCCTGGTTCACCTCGATTTCCGTGATCGCTGCACTTTGCGAGAAAGCGAAGTTCTGGAGCAAAACTATGGAAACGAAAAGAAATTTGGGTGCAAATCTGAGATTTAAAATCATGGTCGATAAGATATAGATCGGCCGATATAGATGTTTTCTTTAACCAAAGCTAGAAGCGATAGCTGATGCTCAGGTAAACGTTAAATCCAGCCGAATCAATCCCAGACCCGTGCATGCGGTAGTTACGATCCAGAAGATTCTCAACAGCACCCATCAACTGCCAGCGCTCACCGATCGGCATTCCAGATCGCAAAGCAACCGCAGTCCATCCTGCCGTCGATCTGTATAGCGGCACCCGCACCGTATCACTCAACCCCGGCAGCACGCGATTCTGAATCTGAAGCAGGCTCTCGCCCGTAGGCCGAAAGACCCCATTGTCTAAGTACTGCGACACTCGAGTGCCACGAAAGAAGCTCGCAATGTCAGCCCTCCGAAACGATGCGCCAATCCGCTCATCATCCACATCGCCGCCGCTCAGCCGATTCTGCGCGCCAGTGGCCGTCATCGACACCTCCACCCAAGGACGCCGTCCCCCGGGTGTATGCCGCACAGTGACAGTCCCCGACTGTGGCGGCAAGCGTCGAATATTCCGGTTCGGACTGAGGTCCCGCCCCACAATGTAGCTATAGTTGGCCTCCAGCGTAAGACTCCGGCTGAAGAGGTACCGGCTTTGGCTCTCCATGCCGTAATAGCGTGAAGCACCGTCGTTAACAAAGGCCTTGACCGCCCGTGGGTCCTGCCCCGTCGCCACAGTCACAACCCCTTGAGCCCGTTGAGCCGCACTAGGCGTCAGCGGCGTCACGGGAAGACCCGCCAATTGCGCAGGAACATTACCGGCAGCGAAGAGAAGCGTTCGTCTCACAATCGGGTCGGTCAAATCGGCGTTAAAGCTCTGCACCCTCATAAAGAATTTGCGGGTCGTAATGCGCATGCCAAACTCATAATTCATCAACGACTCTGCAGCCAGAGCTCGAATCGACTGCCCCTTCGACGTCGCCCCTTCACCCGCGTCGGTGCTCAACAATGCGCCCAACGGACTCGCCTCCGCAGCCG
>CAZZGS010001071.1:0-1861 GCA_964653845.1 uncultured Bryobacter sp. | reverse complement strand
GCCGAATGGCTCCACCGCCGCATCCGTGAAGACTGGGGCTTCGCCGACTCCCCCGAAATGACGATGCAACAACGCTGGACCAGCCGTTACCAAGGCAAACGCTACAGCTTCGGCTACGGAGCCTGCCCCAACATGGAAGATCAGATTGCCTTATTCCAACTCCTGAACCCAGGAGAAATCGGAATCGAATTAACCGAAGGCTACATGATGGAACCAGAAGCCAGCGTCTCAGCCCTGGTCTTCCACCACGCCGACGCCGCCTACTTCCACCGCCGCCAGCGCCGAAGACCTCCCCGAGTTTTGAGCTTAAAATAGAACCAGGAAGTCGAGGAAGCTAAAGCGTGCCCATTACCATTCATCCTGAACTTGAAGCAGAGCTAAGGTCTCAAGCCGAGCTGACAGGCCTAAGCGTAGAATCCTTTATCGAGCGCATCTTTCGGGATACCCAATCAGTGGATCATGAGCTGGAGACTTTGGCTCTTGAAGGCCTAAACTCAGGTGACCCAATCGAACCTGGTCCCAGTTACTGGGCCGACAAGCACCAACTCCTCGAAGAGCGATTTGGCCAAAATCGAATGCGGTGAAGAGGGGATACGTAGTTCGCCCAAAGGCGAACGAAGACCTCGACGCCCAAGCGCTCTACTACGCAAATGAAGTCAGCCTCGAATTGGGTCATCGATTTCTGGTGGCAGCCGACGATACGTTCTCTCTCCTCGCGACTCAAGCCCAAATGGGTTGGCAATCAAAAACGAGGGGTCCAAATCTCGAAGGGCTTAGAGTTTTCCGCGTCATCGGATTCGAGCGAATTTTAATTTTGTATCGCCCTCGCCCAAACAGGATTGAGATTTTCCGCGTCATACACGGATCAAGAAACCTGCGTTCCCTGTTCCGTCGCGAAGGAGTAGAATGAGCAGCTAGTAACCTCCGCAAGCTCAAGCGTGCGGCAAAAGAAAATCAAACTCATCAAACTAAGCTTCCGGAAACATGGTGTGAATACTCCCCAACCTAACCCCGGCGAAAGAGTTCGTCATGTCCGCTTCACGGATGACACTATCGCTGTCGACCTTCTCGATGGACGTACCATCGTAGTGCCTCTCGTCTGGTATCCCCGCCTTCTTAGCGCTACTCACGCACAACGATTGAATTGGCAGAAGTGCGGCGCAGGCTTCGGCATTCACTGGCCCGATCTGGATGAAGATTTGAGCACGGAAGGAATACTCCGTGGTGCTGCCTCTTCTGATGCGCTACGTTCAAAGACTGCCTAAACTGCCAATTTAGCTCGAGACCAATTCCTTGCGCGAGTTCTGCTTCGTCGCCCCCCAAAAAAACAAACACCGCCCGAAGCCCGCGCGATGGCAAAGTCCAAAACTGGCGCATCATCTTCCGCTTCGAAGACGGCGATGTATGGGATGTCGATCTCGTCGATTACCACTGAGAGAGGAATACAAATATGAGAATGAAAAATCCCCCCCACCCCGGTAGATCCATTAGAAACTCATGCTTGGAGCCTCTCGGCCTCAGCGTCACCGATGCAGCTAACTTGCTTGGCGTAGCCCGCCATACCCTCTCGCGTGTGATCAACGGCCAAGCTGCAATCTCCCCCGAAATGGCCATCCGCCTCGAGAAGGCCGGCTGGTCGACCGCCGACCAATGGGTGCGCCTTCAGTCCGCCTACGACTTGGCGCAAGCCCGTCTTACCGAACACACCATTCACGTCAAGCGCTTCGAACCACAGCCAGCTTGACAGCGTGTGCTATCCTCTCCCCCAAATGCGCATCACCGCAAACCTCCAGCTCCTTCCCTACCCCCGCCTCCCTAAAAGCAGCGGCAATGCGCATCCTCACCTCGACTAGCCTCTAGT
>CAZZGS010001070.1:582-1863 GCA_964653845.1 uncultured Bryobacter sp. | reverse complement strand
GTGTGATACCGCGCCAGCTTGAGCGCAGCCTCAATCGCCTCGGTACCGGAGTTCCCAAAGTAAACCCGTCGCGGCCCTCCGCCCGGTACCAGGCTCTGCAGCTTCTCTGCCAGCTCCACCATGTTTTCGTAATAGAAATCGGTGCCCGAGTAATGGATCAGCTTCTCAGCCTGCGCTTGTATCGCCGCCACCACCTTCGGACGACAGTGCCCGGTTGCGCATACGGCGATCCCGGCATTGCAGTCGAGAAAGCGATTCCCGTCCAGATCCTCAATGATCGATCCTTCAGCACGGGCCACCGTCAGCGGGTATCCGCGTGTGTAGCTGGGTGACATCACAGCGTTGTCACGGGCAATAAGTTGCGCCGCCTTCGGTCCCGGCAAAGCGGTAACCAAATGCGGCAGGTCCATCCGGTTGAGCGTAGGTGTGCTCATACGAGGCTCCTGTTCTGGGTTGTCAGTTGTTTGGGTTTTGGCTTGGACGAAAAAGGAAGGGACGCAGTTAGTCTGCGCCAAACAGGCCAGGGCGACTCAGTGATGGTACCGGCTGCATAAATCCATTCTAGGCCAAATCAAAGGCATAGGGAATCTACCTGAGCTCGAAAAAACGAAAATCTTGTTATCATATCAAATAGTTCCCCGCCTGAATTTTTCTTTCACCTTGTTGTAGTTCTTTTGACATCTTCCACCCCTAATCTGAAAGTGAGGTTCCTATGGCTGAAGAAAGACGCATTTCCAAACATTACTTGTTGGCCAGTGATTTCGATCACACGTTGAGCTTTAACGACTCCGGCGTTGTCCTGAGCGAATTGCTTGGCATTGAAGGTTTCCAGAGCAAAATCGCCGAAATCTCGCGCAAGAATTTCATCCAGCAGGGAGGCGAGTTGTCCTACTTGCTCCTGCACGATCCCGAATACAAACAGGTCCGCTCGCACCATCTGGTAGAAGTGGGCAAGAAAATCCGGCTCAAGGCCAACATCCGTTTGGTCTCGCATCTGCTCAACAGCCTCGACGGCTATCGCTTCTCCCTTTATGTCATCAGTGCCGCGCCTGAAGAAGTAATCCAGAGTGCGCTCGAAGGCATCGTTCCGCCCGAAAATATCTACGGCACCAAACTCCGCTACGACGAATCAACCGGAGAGATCTGTGGCATCGATCGCGTCTGCGCCGGCTTCGGCAAAGTCGCGGTTCTCGACGAGTTGCAAAGCGGTCTCAAGCTTGGCCGTGATCAGGTTGTCTATATCGGCGATGGATCCAGCGACATCCACGTCATGCTTCATGT
>CAZZGS010001070.1:0-572 GCA_964653845.1 uncultured Bryobacter sp. | reverse complement strand
GACGGCCTCACCATCGCCGTCTCTGAGGCGAAGTACATCTCACAAATCGCCAAGCGCACCGTCTTGAGCGAAGACGCCCTCAGCGTCCTCGTCCCCATCCTCGAAGAACTCGCCGGCTGGCAATCCCCACGCATCCGCGCACTCTTTGAAGCCCACGGCTTCACAGTCCAAGAGTGGGACAAGGTCAAGACCGACTGGCTCACGATCGAACCAATGAGTGCTATGGACTCCCTCATGGTGACTCAATGAAGCCAGACTGGATCGGCTGGGTCGCAACTGCCGCCTTCACTAGTTCCTACTTCGTCCGCAACCCCTTCCAGATCCGCGCCATCCAAGCCGTCGCTGCCTGCCTCTGGCTCAGCTACGGCGTCGTGATCGGCGCAACGCCGGTCATCATCGCCAACATCCTCGTCGTCTCCGCCGCCCTGTTCACCATGTGGCGAGACCGCCGCTTGAATTAAACTAGGGGCATCCCAGATGCCTCTATTCCTTCTCTTGTTGCTGCCCCTTCTTGCCTCGGCAGCAAACTCATTCGAATCAACCGTCGCGCCGTATCTCAAGAAGAACTGCGC
>CAZZGS010001069.1:0-1864 GCA_964653845.1 uncultured Bryobacter sp. | reverse complement strand
GACAAATTCAGCGTCGTAATGGAAGGCCGCGACATCGGCACTGTAGTCTTCCCCGATGCCGATGTAAAAATCTATCTCGACGCAAGCACCGGCGTCCGCGCCCAGCGCCGTGCCGAAGAACTAACGGCAAAACAAATTCCTTTCGATCTCGATCTCCTGCGCCAACAAATCGAAGAGCGCGATTCTCGTGATCGCAACCGCGCCGCCTCCCCTCTGATGCAGGCTGGCGACGCCACCTACCTCGATTCCTCCAACCTCAGCGCAACTGAGGTCGAAGAAGAAATCCTCCGCGTCATCCGATCGAAAACCAGTAACGGAAAGGCACTCGTACCTTGAACGACCTCCTCGTAATGAAATTTGGCGGCACCTCGATGGGCTCCGCCGACCGCATGCGAATTGCCGCGCAAATCTGCGCCGATGCGCAGAAGCGCGGTCCTGTCGCCATCGTCGTCTCCGCCATGAGCAAAGTCACAGACCTGCTCCTGTCCACCCTCCGTGCTGCCGAAGAAGGCGATCACGACGGTGTCAAAGAAAACATCCGCATCATCGAAAAGCGCCACGCCGAGACCTGCCGCGAACTCCTTCCCGAAGGCCGCCGCGACAGCGTCCTCGCCTCAATCCACGCCCTCATCGTAGAGTTCGAACGCATATCAAGCGGCATCCTCATGCTCGCCGAACGTCCACCCCGCAGTGTCGACGAAGCCCTTGCCATCGGCGAACGCCTCAGCGCAACCCTCATGGCTGCCTGCCTCGATTCAAGCGGCATCCCTTCAATTGCGGTCAACGCCCGCGACGTCATCGTTACCGACGGTATCTTCGGCAATGCCTCTCCCCTCATGGAACTCACACGCGAGCGCGCCGCCAGGCTCCTTGCCCCCAAACTAGGCAGCGGCATTCTTCCAGTCATTACCGGCTTCAATGGAGCAACCGCAGACGGCAAACCCACCACCCTTGGCCGCGGTGGCTCCGACTTCAGCGCTTCTATCTTGGCCAGCGCCCTTGACGCGAAAGAACTCTGGATCTGGACCGACGTAGACGGCATCATGAGCGCCGACCCTCGCCTCGTCCCCGATGCCGCCGTCCTCGACGTAGTCACATACCGCGAAGCGGCGGAACTCGCCTACAACGGAGCCAAGGTTCTCCACCCGCGCACCATCGCGCCACTAGTGGAAAAAGGCATCCCCGTCTGGTCCAAGAACAGTTTTAACCTCAGCGCTCCCGGCACCAAAATCGTTCCTCAAGCCGATGGCTCTGGTCCACGCGCGGTCACCTCCATGAGCAATGTAGCGCTGATGTCAATCGAGCCAGCCAGCCCCGCCATCCAGGGCACCATGCTGATGGGCCGCGTCCTCGAAGCTCTCGGCCGAGCCAACACAGAAGTCCTCGCCTTCACCAGTTCGAGCTACCTTCAGACCTTCTGTTTCCTCATCCGCAAAGACGAAGTCGATGCCGCCCTCGAATCCCTCAAAGCCGAACTCAGCCTCGAGCTAGCTCATGAATACGTCCACCCGATAGAGGTCGACGACAACGTCGGATTGCTTGCGGTAGTAGGCGAAGGAATGGCCGGCCACCCCGGCCTCGCTGGCCGTGTCTTCACAGCCATCTCAGCCGAAAACGTAAACATCATCGCCATAGCCCAAGGCTCAAGCGAACTCACAATCTCAATCGTAGTCCGCCGCGATGGCCTCGAACGCGCCGTCAAAGCCGTTCACGCCGAATGCAAGATGGGAACAGCCGCATAATTATGACTCGCCGGGACTTCAGCGCCGCCTCGATCCTCTCTGCCGCCGACGATGCCGATGCGGACTTTGCGCGGGGAGGTGTCGGCGGCAGCGAGGATCGAGGCGGCGCTGAAGTCCCGGCG
>CAZZGS010001068.1:0-1865 GCA_964653845.1 uncultured Bryobacter sp. | reverse complement strand
AGCCATCAAGGCACAGACGGCTGAAGTGGCGCGAGTTACGCAGCTTTTTGACTTCAAACGGGTGACTGCGCCCTGGGACGGGATTATCACGCAGCGCAATTGCGCTGTTGGCAACTTGATCACTCCGTCGGCGATCGCGGCTGGGCGGGATTTGTTTCGGCTAAGCGACATGTCGAAGTTGCGCGTTTTCGTGAATGTGCCGCAGGCGAATATCGGAGATATCAAGGTGGGGCAGAAGGCTGTGGTGAAGGTGCCGGAGCTCAATGCCAGCCTTACGGGCAGTGTGATTCGGACCTCAAACGCGCTGGAGAATCAGAGCCGTACTTTGCTTGCTGAAGTTAACGTGGTGAATCAGGGCGGCAAGATGCTGCCCGGGATGTACACGCAGGTTGTAATTGAGACTACTGGGGCGCGCCAATTGATTCTGGTGCCTGGGGATACGATTGTGACCCGGGCTGAGGGAATTTTTGTGGCTGTGGTGGGTGCTGGTAACAAGATTCAGTTCCGCAAGATTGAAGTAGGGCGCGATTTTGGTACCGAGGTTGAAGCTGTCTCCGGTTTGAATGAAGGCGACCAGGTTGTTGTGAATCCGTCAGATGACGTGAAGAACGGTGTTGTAGTAAAACCAATAGCACGCAAATGAAAATCAAATCTATACACGCAATCCCTCTTTACGGTAAGGCTTATGAGGATTGGCCTGCACGGTATGGTGAGCTTGAGCAGACGCGGACGCTTGTCGAGGTTGTTACCGATGAGGGGCTGACGAGTTTGGGTAGTGTTTATACTTCTGCGCCGCTGGTGGCTGCGGCTCTTGAGTTGCTGAAGCCTTTGTATACAGGGGCTAGCGCGATTGACCCGGCGGCAACGACCGAGATGCTGCACCAGAATACTTTCTGGCAGGGGCGTGGGGGCAGTGTGACGCATGCCATATCAGGCATCGATATGGCGCTTTGGGATCTGCTTGGACAGGTGACTGGGCAGCCGATCTGGCGACTGTTGGGTGGCAAGTATCGCGACAAGATTCAGCCTTACGCGAGTATGTTGATGGTGGAGCCGGAGTTGATAGGAGAGAGGCTGCTAGCGGCCAAGGCTCGCGGGTTTCGGGCTTTCAAGATGGGTTGGGGGCCGTTTGGACGGCACTCGGCGAAGAAGGACGAAGCGATTGTGCGAGCGGCTCGGGAGGCGATTGGGGATTCGGATTACCTGATGGTGGATGCCGGGGCTAGCGATGCGTTTTGGGGGCACGGATACAAGTGGGCTCTTGAGACGGCGAAGATGTTGAAGGACTACGATGTGACGTGGTTTGAGGAAGCACTTCGACCGGATGACATAGACGGGCATGTTGAGCTGACGAAGCATTCACCGGTTCACATTGCCAGTGGTGAGGTGTTGACGCGGCGGCAATCGTTTCTGCCTTGGATCGAGCGTCGTGCGGTCGATATTCTGCAGCCGGATGTGACCAAGGTGGGCGGGCTTAGCGAGCAGCACCGGATTGGCCAGTATGCGGATGATCACAACATTCTGGTTGTGCCGCATGGGTGGAATACGGGTGTTGGGTTGATTGCCGATTTGCATTTGTCGGCGGCAGCGCAGAATGCCAAGTTTGTTGAGTATTTAACGCCGGAGCCTTATCTTGAGGAGCTTTTTGAGACTGCGGCGACGCTGGATGCCGATGGGTTGCTGACGATTCCTACCGGGCCTGGTTATGGGGTGAAGTGGAGCGCTGAGGGCATTCGGCGGCTCTCACGCAGTTGATCGTTCGAGTTCGCTGAGGCGTGCTTTTAGGCTTGTTAGCTCGGGGCTGGTGGCGATGATGTTGTTGAGCTCGAATGGATCGGTTTTGAGATCGTAGAGTTCGTCGGCAG
>CAZZGS010001067.1:0-1868 GCA_964653845.1 uncultured Bryobacter sp. | reverse complement strand
CCTTAACTTTGAGAGTTGCCGAGGTGTCGCCTTGTTTAGCGGTAATGGTCGCCTCGCCGTCGCCTCTTGGGGAGACCATGCCCGCTGCGTCTACTTCGACAATGGCGGGATTGGATGAGGTCCATTGGGCGCTCCGGGTCCAGTCGTCGCCGCGACCGTCAACTGAAGCCTGAGCGAGAAGCTGTTGACGGCTCTCTCGTGAATTCAGCGTGACGGATTCAGGATAGAGAGCGAGCTTTGCCGGGGCAGCCGTGAGGCTGCTGGCCAACATCAATCCAAAGATAATGCGCATGAGTTCGTTCCTATGAAAAGAGCTGCGAAATGGGTTCGACGCCGCGTTCGACGATCGGGATGGGTCGGCCTTGGGCACCGGGCAATTCGAGCGAGAGATCGATTCCGAGTCCCTTATATATGGTTGCGGCCACTTCAGCCGGGTTGGTTGGGCGATCTTTGGGGTAAGCGCCGATCTCGTCAGAAGCGCCAACGATGGTGCCACCTTTGAGCGGGCCACCACCCATCAAGATCGACCAGCACTGCGGCCAGTGATCCCGGCCACCGGCAGGGTTGATCTTCGGGGTACGGCCGAATTCACCGCAGGCAACGACCATGGTGTTTGCGAGCAAGCCACGCTCGCTCAAGTCTTCGAGAAGCGACGCGTAGGCGTGATCGAACATCGGGCCCACAAGGTCTTTGTAGCAGGAGATCGGCGAGAAGGGCTTCGAGCCATGGATGTCCCAGGTGATCTCGTCAAAGACAGTCTCGAACATATTCACCGTGACGAAGCGGACACCAGCCTCAATCATGCGGCGAGCGAGAAGGCAGCTTTGACCAAAGCGATTGAGGCCGTACTTTTCACGTACGGCTTCGGGTTCGCGATGGAGCTCGAAGGCTTCGCGCGCCTTCTGGCTCGACATGAGAGTGTAGGCCTGATGGAAGGTGTTGTCCATGAGGCGGGCGTCTTGAGAGGTCTCGAAGCGGTTGACGGATTTATCGACAGCCTCGCGCCAGTTGCGGCGGCGATCCACGCGCAGTGCCGAGAGATAGTCTGGCGGCAGCATGTCGGGCACGCGAAAGTTGGGGTCGCTCGGATCGGCGTTGAGGACGAAGGGATCAAAGGTCTTGCCGAGGAAGCCAGCCGACTGGCCATGCGGCATGTTGCCACCGGTATTGCCGATGGGACGCGGCAGCAGCACGTGGGCAGGGACGTCGCCCTTGGGGCCTTTGAGTTTATTTAGCACGCAGCCGATGTGCGGGTGTTCGACCCCACCCTGAAAGAGTCGGCCGGTTTGCATCATCTGGTGACCGGTGTCATGGACGGCGGCGGCGGTGTGATTCATGCCACGGATGATCGAGTATTTGTCGGCATGCTTGGCCATGCGCGGAAAGAGTTCGCTGATCTCCATGCCGGGCACGTTGGTCTTGATGGGCTTGAAGGGGCCGCGAATTTCCGAAGGCGAATTGGGTTTCATATCCCAGGTGTCGAGCTGGCTGGGCGCCCCGACAAGCATGAGGAAGATGCAATTGACGTCGCTCTTGGACTGATCAACGGCACCAAGCGCCTTAAGCGCGGTGAACTGGGTAAGGCCGAGGCCTAGCGTGGAGAGGGCGCCGGCGTGAAGAAAATCACGCCTCCTGGTGCCATCACAAAATTCAGCGGGTTTATCTGCGTCGAAACGAAACATGGACACACTTCTCCAAATTAGGATTTGCTCAGATTCTATCGTTGTTTGCGAGATTGTGCCAGTGGTTGTGAAGAGCCTGAGTTTGACTGACCGGGCCTCGGGGCCGCGCATCGCTGGAATTGGTGGATGGGCGGCCGGGCGGACACACGCCGGGCGTTGGTTGCTTTTGCGTAGCTAGTAGGATGT
>CAZZGS010001066.1:0-1869 GCA_964653845.1 uncultured Bryobacter sp. | reverse complement strand
CCAGCTGTCGCCTCGATTGCTTTGCTCCATCCACTGCGGAAGGTCTTTCCATTTCATGCACTGTAATCGAGTGCCAACCAGATTCACAATCGGTCACTCTCGCACCAGTAGTAGACCGGCTTACCTTGGTAGCGGCTTTCTATCTACCCACTCATTCTCGATCCCCTGTGCCCCCCCCAATAATGCTTCGAAAGAGGCACTTGCAACAAGCGCCCAAGCCAAGAGTCTGAAACGTTAAAGATGCGTCCGCGCAATAGAAAAGCCCCCTGATCACACCAGAGGGCCAAACAGGAGATAGCGGCATTATATCCCGCTTGAGTGTTCTCTATCTACCAACAAAATCAGCCGGTTACAGGCGAACCAACAGCTTCTTTGCCACCGCGAATCCAAACAGTCCCAGCCCGATAAGCACCACGCTTTGCGGTTCGGGTACACCACTTCCATCGCCGCTGAAACCGAGGCTGCCAAAGTCGCTCCGGCCTCCTCCCAACGCCGCCGCAAACGTGGCGTCGCCACCGAAGGTGCAGTCGTTTGAGATGACATTCGTATCCATAGTCACCGCCGCATTCAGTGCGATCGCCCTGCCACACGGAATCCGGGCTGCGTTATTCAGCGTAATGCTCTGATCCGCAATTATGTTTCCCGCGAATACGGTGCTCGTGCCAATCGTCGCCGAACTGCCAACGAGCCAGTATATGCCAGTATTCGGACCTCCATTCAGCACATTTATAATGGATGAGCTTGCCGTTGTAAGTGTTTCACCAATCTTGAATATGAATATTCCATCGGGGTTGCTTTGAGCATCCAGCGTAAGAGTCCCGGTCAGTTGAGCGGACGTATTGAATCCGTAAACGCCCGGTTGCAAAGTGCCTACTGTGCCTAAATCCTGACCACTGAGATTACTTGTTATAGTTTGGAGGGAAAGGGTATTGAACGCGTATAGCGCGTCCAACCGGGCTTGTTGCGCGACCGCATCCGTCTGATGAACTGTGCCGATAACAGTGATGCTGCCCAAGCCCGTGATTGAAGTTCCCGGATCTAATCCCAGATTGCCAAACAACGTCGTCGAGCCTGTGTTGGTTATTGTCGAATGCCCAAGTACGGCAAAGGAATCTGCCGTATTTAGTAGTGTCGCACCCAGAGGTAACGAGCAGAAATAGAGAAGGGAGAAAACAACAAGTTTAGCGTTAATGTGACCAGAGTTTTTTTGTTCATATGTAAAGCCTCCTGAAAGTTTTTAAGGCATGTTTGATGCCATTACTCTCATGACTTATTAAATTGCTGAATCTAATCATTCATAGCAGCGAGCGTCCTTGCATAAACTGCAGTCATTTCTGACCTCCGTTAGCCAAATGACCAAATGCGGTCATTCTGGAATCGGCCATTTGACAGTCCCGAGTCCGGACACCTGAACACATGCAAGCCGTTGAACTAACCCGCGTTGCGGGAGGCGCACCCAAGTCTCGGGCGTGAAACTCGTGTAGCCCACGCCAGGCGAGGGAGTCCAAAACCCGCAGCGCCACAGGGACCCTTGCTCAGAGAGCCATTCTTAAGAGCAAAACTCTGCACAGTTGCCGTTTCTGCGACTGCAATCCAGGTTCCAATCCCCATAGCCCCAAAGACCTGATAGCGGTTTAGCTCAATGCACGTTCTCATCACCCCGACGGGGGTGAAGATACACTTTCCCACCAGCTTTCCGACCCCGTCTGGCTGATGAGAACTTTATCATTCGCAAAAAATAGTTGTCTATATTTCCCCTGGAATCAACAAGATCCCAAAACCAAAGTTCGGAATCGCCACCTCGCCTGATAGCCTCTCAATCGTAGGGGCACACTTGTGCCCCTCTTTTAATTTCAAAACTCAGAGTGA
>CAZZGS010001065.1:0-1872 GCA_964653845.1 uncultured Bryobacter sp. | reverse complement strand
TCCTTATGCACCGCAACACTTCTGAAGTATTGAAATCAGCGTTCCCAACCTTAACTCAGCGTGGTCTGGAATCGAAACTCGATGAGGGGTTGCTCCTGAAAAAGTCATCAGCCTATTGTTCACCCATTTACTGTAGTGCCCCCTAAGTGTTAGCGTCCGATCGTCCAAGCACACGAACGGCGCTCCCTTTCGATTTGGTACCAGCCTGACGCGTCACTATACTTTTTATTGGATTTTTTGAAGGTTTTCTCCAAGATAGCCGCCAACCGGATAAAATGAGTCTCTTCATCTCAGCTACGCTGTGAAGCGGCCAACTACTTAACCGTAAACAACTTAAGCCTGAATCGCATTGCGATTTGAGCCTTCCATCTCTCCATCGGTAACAGCCCAGATTTTCCGAAAAACGCAAAGGGACGGGTCAACTTCAAGCCGGCACCGCGCCATCTCATACTAATACTGTGTCAGCGACCGCATCAGCGAGACCACCCACCTCAGCACCCGCCGCGTGGTCGAATGCATCATCAACTACAACTACGATGAGGGCGCATCCACCGACGGCAAAGTCAAGCTCACCAACAAATCGCAGCAAGGTGGTTTGAAGGTCCTAATCAAACTGATGACTTTGCGAACGATTTTCCAGGCCGATCCTACGTTGGACAATTTGAAGGAATGACCATAGTCATATAAGGTGACTATAATCGGATATGCGGCAAATCAATGTATCTGAGTTCAAAGCGGTATGCCTTCGCCTCTTGGAAGAGGTTCGTCAGACCGGTGAGCCGATTGAAATTCTGAAGAATGGCGAGCCTTTGGCGATTGTCCACCCGGCAAGCCCTCGCAGCCGCAAAGGTACGTTTGGCGCTATGCAGTCCAGCTTGATAGAGCCGGTAGGGGATATCGTGCAGCCGTTGGAGGATGTCGAGTGGGAAGCAATGAAAGAATCGTAAATGAAGGTTCTGCTCGATACCCATATCTGGATTTGGTACCTGCTTGGGGATGCACGTTTGAGCCGGACCCATCGAACTCTGATGGAGGACGATGATAACGAGCTCCTGCTTAGTTCCATCAGCGTTTGGGAAGCCCACATGCTGATTGAGAAGAAGCGTCTTGTGGTAAGTACGGGTCCCGCTGCCTGGATTCGCCAAGCCCTACGGTCGGTGCAGGTCCGCGAAACTGGAATTACTTTTGCGATCGCTGTCCGTTCGCGAGCCTTAGCCGTGGAGCACCAGGATCCAGCCGATCGCTTTATCGCCGCTACTGCGATTGAAATGAAATTGCCGCTTCTCACGACTGACCAACACCTGCTTGATTTTCCGGAAATCCGCTGCTTGTAGAGTTGACATTGACTGAGTATCGCCTGCGTCAAGGATTTGTCAAACGACTAGCCGATCGTCACCTTCTTCATGTTGTCGCTCGGCACACGGTCAATCAAGAGTCGCAGCGGGTCGATTCCAGCCTTTTCCGGCTCTTCGTTTACCACAAACTTGTATTGCGCCTTCCCAGACTTCATCTGAACCTTTTCCCGGTACAGAACCTTGCCATAACGCTGGTTTTTCTCAGGTTTGGCAAATGCGCCAATCTCGATGAAGTCGTTGAGCGGTGCCTCTGTTTCTACTCCCTTGTCACTGGCGTAGAATTTCCTGGTCTCGATATCAATCGTCACGTCGTATTTGCCATCCGCCCGCTTGGTCGCCTTCGCTTCCAGTGTCCGGTTACCAAAGAGCGTGATCTCTTCAAATAAATCGCGGATCAGATAACGCAGGTTCTCGGGAGTTTCCTCGCGAAAGGCATCCACCAACACGTGAGCTGTCGGATAAGGCGGCTGAGCATAGGCAAAACGGGCAACCACTTTGCGCAGAGCCCGGTTTACAG
>CAZZGS010001064.1:0-1878 GCA_964653845.1 uncultured Bryobacter sp. | reverse complement strand
ATTTAGCAGCGAAGTACCAACGGAATGCGAATTCACCCGTGTCGGCATCGAATCTGCTGACGGTAATTGTGACGCCGAATGCGTGCGGATTGAGCGGACCGTCGTTGGCTGGAGTGGCGTTGAATGCGAGCGGGTATCGATTTGACCGGAATCTGAATCAGTTTGTGCAGGATGTCGATTTAACAAACCGGACTGCAGGTACGATACAGGGCCCGATCTCATTGATGGTGGCCGGGCTAAGCGCAAATGCAACGCTCGCGACTCCGCACGCTTTCTCAACATGCAATGAACCGGGAGCGCCGGTGGTGGATGCGGGCATTTGCCCAACGCAGGGCATGGCACCCAACCAGACGGTCCGAGTGACGCTGCGCTTTAATAACCCGACGCGCACCGCAATCAGCTACACGCCGCAAACGATTGCCGGGCTGGGACGCCGCTAGGAGCCAATGAACATGAAACGGCTTCTAATTAAGCTGATTCTGGCGGCAGGACTGATGCCTGCCGCCACGATCTACAACTTTCAGTGGGATACCTCTGTGCTGAAAGCGACCAATGCGAACTACATTTTAGACGTGCTGCTGATTGGGGATGTTGGCAATCAAGCGACGATCTCGAATCTGAACTATGGCACAGGAGGCAGCGGGCCGAGTGCCAATGTGACGCTCGATACGACGGTGCAGTTTTTTAATGAGTCGTTAATCAGCTTTACGCCTGGTTCGACGTTGAGCTTCACCCTTACGGTGAGCAACATTGCACCGGTGTTGCCATCAGGGACGCCAGACAGCTTCTCGTTGTACCTGCTCGACGCCGACAGCAACGTAATCGGGACTACGGATTTGCTGGCCTCAGCGATCCTCAGTTTTGATTTGGCTCCAACTTCGATTTCGACTTACTCGGGTGTGAGCCCGCTTAGCTTTGCCTCGCCCAGTCTGACGCTGGTGCCTGGAAGCGGCGGGCAAGGGCCGCCAGGAGGGGCGATCCCCGAGCCGAGTTCACTGAGCCTGACCCTTGGTGCTTTGGCATTGTGGTGTCTCCTCCAAAAAAAGGCTTAGTGGAAGAGGGGCCCGGGCGAAAGTCCGGGCCCTTAACTTTTTAGAGCCTGTTGGATGCGTCCGCCTGCGGCGCTGAGGCGCTGCTCCGCTTCGGGTTTGCTGATGCCGAGTTTGCCCATAACGATGGCCGTGCGCACCAGCAGTCCACTTGTTTCAAACAATTCCGTCGCCGTCTCGCGTTCGACTCCCACCGCCTGCATCACAATCCGGATCGCTCTGTCTATCAGCTTCACGTTGGTGGGCTGAACGTTCACCATCAGGTTGCCGTAAACATAGCCCAGACGAATCAGGGCTCCTGTTGAAAGCATGTTCAACACCAGCTTCGTCGCCGTTCCGGCCTTCATCCTGGTGGAACCAGTGACCACTTCAGGCCCTGGTAGCACCTCAATTGCGATATCGGCTGCCTCGCTCAATTCAGACCCCGGCGAGCAGCTCACGGCTATCGTGAGTGCACCGAGTTCCTTGGCCTTTGCCATGGCACCCAGTACGTAAGGAGTGCGGCCAGAAGCCGCAATTCCACACAAGATGTCTGCTCCGCAGAATCCCATCGCCAGCATCTCTTCAGCTCCGAGCTCGCTAGAATCCTCAGCCCCTTCCACTGCCTTACGCAGTGCTTTGTCTCCGCCAGCGATGAAGCCCTGAATCAGTTCCGGCGACACGTTGTAGGTAGGAGGACACTCGCTGGCATCGAGAACACCCAGTCGTCCGCTTGTTCCTGCGCCGGTGTAAAACAAACGCCCGCCCGCTTCGATCCCGTCGACAATTGCATCGACAGCCAGTGCAATCTGAGGCAGTGCCGCCTCCACCGCCAGCGCTACTTTCTTGT
>CAZZGS010001063.1:0-1878 GCA_964653845.1 uncultured Bryobacter sp. | reverse complement strand
GATCCGTTTGGGGTGGCTTATGCACGCTTGAAACTGGGTGCGCGGTCTGGTGTGATTCGTGTGACGGCGACTGCGGTGGGGGCGAGTCCGGTTGTGTTTACCGCTGCTGCTCGCGGGGATGATCCGAAGTTGGCGACTGGTGGCGTTGTTGGCGTTGGTGGGAGTGTGCCGAGTGTGAAGAGCGCTGCGCCTGGGTCGATACTTTCTCTTTATGGGGCTGACTTTATTCCGGCCGGCATGGGGCGACGCGCGACATTGAGGGATGGGCGACTACCGACAGTACTGGAAGGCATTTGTGTTTACTTTGGGACGACACCTGCGTTTATGCTCGATGCTTATCCGACGCAGTTGAATGTGATTGTGCCTGCTTTGAGTGGGGCTAGTGTTGAGGTTCGCGTGGCGAAGAATTGTGGTGCGCCGAATGAGGAACGCACTGATCCTCAAACGGTTGCGGTCAGGGTTGCTGCGCCGGAGTTTTTCTTCTTTGATGCGACGGTTAGTGGCAATAATCCTGTGGCTGCGGTGGATTCGGTGACACAGCAGTTTTTGGGTCCGTTGACGTTGTTTGAAGGGAATGCGAAGCCGGCTAAGCCGGGTGATTTTGTGACGCTTTATTTGACGGGACTGGGGGCGACGACGCCTGCGGTTGCGCCTGGGGCGATCGCTTTGGGACAAGCGACTCTGAGAGGAAATCTGGAGTTGAGGCTGGCGGGGCAGGTGGTTGCGGCGAGCAATATTCTGTACGCTGGGTTCTCACCCGGTTCGCTGATCTATCAGATCAATTTTCGCGTTCCTGCAGGTTTGCCCGCGAGCAATCAGCCTATCTCGGTGACAGTGGATGGGCAGACGACTCCGGTGGGTGGCTATCTAACGCTGTCGTTACGTTGATATCCTTTTGGAGTTGTCTTCAACGATTTTTTTAGGAGCACTCTAGTTATGTCTACACAATCCGGCGCCGAGTTCAAAGCAGAACTGCGCAATGGCAGCCCCAAGATGGGCCTCTTTCTGAATTCAGCTTCGCCGACGGTGGCCGAGCAGTTGGCGCATAGCGGTTACGACTGGTTGCTAGTCGATGCACAGCATGGCCCGATGGGTTATGAGAAGCTGAGCGCGATGCTTTGTGCGATCTCCAGTGGCGGGGCGAAGTCGATGGTTCGTGTTGCCGGTTATGGCGACCGTCAAGGGATTCAGCAGGCGCTTGATCTTGGGGCCGATGGCGTGCTGGTGCCTTACATCAACACGGCTGAAGAAGCACGGCAGGCAGTGAGCTGCTGTCACTATCCGACGGCTGGTACGCGTAGCGTTTACTTTCCGCAACGATCCATGAACAAGGAAGGTCTGCTTGGCTATGCCGGTGGCGCGAATAAAAACATCATGGTTGCCTTGCAGGTTGAGACGCATGACTGCATCAAGAACATGACTGAGATTGCGGCTGTGCCCGGTGTGGACATTCTGTTCCTTGGACAGAACGATCTTTGCATGTCGATGGGGCTGTTTGAGACCTATGTGTTTCCTGAGATGTACACGAGCCCGGAGTTACTTGGCGCTACCAATACGCTGATCACTGAGGCTCAAAAGAACAACGTCATTCTTGGCTTGTTCCTGTTTGGGACTTCGCGGGTGGGTGAGTTCCTCGACAAGGGTTTTACGTTTATCTCAATTGGTAACGATCTGCATCACATTCTGACGCAGACGGGTGCGCATGTTGCGGCGCTTGAAGGGATTGGTGTCGAGAAGGGCAAGCCTTGGTCGCGCCGCCCAACCAACTTGATGTAGGCTGTAACGATGACACCTGGGACGCCACTGCTTATAGCGACGCTTGCGGCAGTGGCGTTGCTGCTTTTTCTGATCCTGTATTTGCGCCTGCATGCGTTTTTG
>CAZZGS010001062.1:0-1880 GCA_964653845.1 uncultured Bryobacter sp. | reverse complement strand
GCAAGATGCCGATCCGCAAAATCGCCGACAGCGGCATTCCTCTCGATGCGCGTAATCCCGACAACCAGTGGCAGGGTTTTATCCCCTTTGACGAACTCCCTTCGTCCTTCAACCCCAAGGGCGGCGTCCTGATCAGTTCAAACGAAAACCCCTTCCCCCGCGATTACAAATACAACGTCTCGGGCATCTTCACCCCACCCTACCGGCAGCGTCAGATCGCGAATCTTTTGGCTACAAAGCCCAAGTGGCAGCCAGTTGAGATGGCTGCGATCCAGAAAGACGTCTACTCCGCTTTCCACCACTTCTTTGCGCAGCAATTGGTCAAAGCCGGCAAGTCCCGTAAGTCCACCAGAGAAGACTTCACTGCTGCCCTCGAAGTTCTCGATACCTGGAACGGCCAGATGGAAACCGGCCTCGCCGCACCGATAATCTCTGTCCTCGCCTACGAAGAATTCAAGCGCGCCATCATGCGCAGTGTCACCACTGTGCCGATCAACTTCGACTCCCACTTCGCCCCTTCAATCGTCGAGAACATGCTCCGTGCCCGCCCCAAAAACTGGTTCGCCGACTACGATCAGGTCCTGATCCAATCTCTACTCGATGCACTCGATACCGGCGTCAAGCAACAAGGCAAGAACCCCAGGTTCTGGGACTATGGCCGCTACAACCGCATCGTGATTCCCAACCTCGTCCTGAGCGAAGCCATTACTATCGGCAAGTTCATTGCCAAGCCCTGGATGCCCTTCGCCTCCGCCATCCGCACTCTCCGCCTTCCACTGGTCGATAACTACGTGCAAGCCGGTCCTGCTCCCTTGAGCGGTGCCACCCAAACAATCAAGCAAGTCTCAAGTCGCACAGGCCCCGCTTTCCGCTTCGTCGCCGATACCGCCGACTGGGACAATTCGGCCTTCACCATCACCCTCGGTCAAAGCGGCCACGCCTTCTCATCTCACAGCAAAGACTATTGGGAAAGCTATTACAACGGCATGCCCGTTCCGCTCCCCTACAAAAAAATTGAGGCGGAAGCCGTACTCCGGCTCCGCCCCAGATAACACTTCAATACAGAAAGATTTACTTCAGCGACTTCTCAATCGCCGAGGTCAGCTTTGCGTCCATCGGGTCAACCCCAGACTCAAAGCGTTCAATCACTTTGCCATCTTTGCCAACCAGAAACTTCGTGAAATTCCATTTCACATCGCCACCGGTTTTAGTCAGGTAGCTGTAGAGTGGAGTGATGTTCGCGCCCTTCACTTCCACCTTCGACATCATCGGAAAGCTAACGTCGTAGTTGCGCTTACAGAAGGTCGCGATCTCTTCGTTCGATCCCGGCTCCTGCGAGCCAAAATTGTTCGCAGGCACGCCGACGATCACAAAGCCCTGTTCCTTATACTTCCGGTACAGTTCTTCAAGGCCCTTATACTGCGGCGTGTAGCCGCACTGGCTGGCCACATTGACAAACAACACGGGCTTACCCGCAAACTCTTTAAGCGCCACCGGCTTGCCGGCAATCGAGTTCATTGTAAATTCATGCGAAGAATCAGCTGCAGACATGGTGAGAATGGCTCCGAGGAATAGAGATACTAGAATTTTCATCATTTCATAGATGCCGCAGCGGCAGAAAAGGTTAAGATCTTTTTCGTGAATCCACCAAATCACAAGCGCGAACAGTGGGCTTGGTACTCCTACGATTGGGGCAATTCCGCCTTTTCCACCACCGTAATCACTCTCTTTCTCGGCCCCTACCTGACATCGCTGGCAAAGGCCGCCGTAGCCGCTGACGGCAAAATCCACCCGCTCGGCCTCGCAATCGATCCGCGTGCCCTCTGGAGCTACCTCATTGCCCTCTCGGTGATTCTCCAGGTGCTGGTGCTCCCATTGGT
>CAZZGS010001061.1:0-1889 GCA_964653845.1 uncultured Bryobacter sp. | reverse complement strand
GAGTGATGATGGTGCTCGGGACGGCCAGTGTGCTGACCTTTGTGAAGCCAGATGCGATTGATCTGACGATGCCGCCAGTGCAGGTGGTGAGCCTTGCTGCGCCGGGGCTGACGCAGTTTGTCGCGATTCTGATTGTGATGATTTTAGGGGCTGGCGGGTGTTTGCTGTTTAGTCTGCTCACGCGGTTTCCGATGGTGGCTGGGTGGGATCATCTGCTGCCTTCGTGGTGTAGCCAACTGGACCCGCGCTATCGGACGCCGGTGTGGTCTGTGGTGTTTGCGGGAGTGGTGAGTTTCCTGTTTGCGGTGTTATCCAATGTGGGAGCCGGGAATCAGGAGGCTTATCAGTTCATGCTGAACGCGGGTTTGATTTGTTATTCGTGTGCCTATCTGGTTATGTTCGCGATTCCGCTTGTAGCGCCAGGTGAGAAGCCGTCGTGGATGGTTTGATTTGCTGGGGTGAGCGGGTTTTCGATGACGCTGTTGTTTGTGGTGCTGTCGGTGTTTCCGATTGTGGAGGAGCAGAACCCGGGATTGTTTACGCTGAAGATGATTGGCGTTGTGGGCGGGTTACAGTTGGCCGGAATGTTGTACTACCGGTGGGCCGCTCGGGTCAATGTTCGAATTTGATGACTGCCGCGTTGCGGTCCTGGACGGTGAGCTGGAGCTGGTTGCCAGCGATCTTAACTGGAGGAGTGTCCTTCTGCCAGAGTTCCCGGGCAGTGCTGAATGAGCCGGCACGGCTGGAGTCGAGGGTTACTGTTATTGTTTTGGGGGAACGGCCCGGATTGATTACATAAAGATAGTTGCCGCCGGGGCCTGAGTGGAGACGGGCCTGGATGGTGGGGTCGCTGACTTTGGTGAGTTGCTTTTGGCCAGCCCATTCGAGGAGCGATGCGAAGAAGGCGCGGGTGCCTTCGTCGTGATTGAGGAAGTAAGAGCCGCCGGGGAAAGTGCCGAGGAGGAGAGTGCGGCCTTTGCCAAGAGTGTGCTCGACTGCGGCGATTGCGCCGTCTGTGTAAGTGCCAGATTGCTTGCCACCGGCGAGAGTGAATTTCTGAAGAAAATAGCGACCGCCGATTTGTTTTCCGTGTACCTGGAGTTTGAGAGTTTCGAGCAAGTCTGGGGTGAATTCGACGTAACTTTCTTTTGCTCCGAAGAGTGTGTCGAGACCGAAGTTGGGTTGGATGGTGCCGACCTTGCCACGTTCGCCGAAGTAAGCGGGTAGGGCTTCGCTGACGAGGATGCCACCTTCGCGGACGTATTGCTCGAGCTTGCGGGCGCTGGCTTGCTTTAAGTGAATGGGATAGGGGAGGTAGACGAGCGGGTATTTCTTGAGGTCGTCGATGTGGACGAAGTCTGGCTGGATGTGGGAATCAAAGAAAGCCTGATAGGCACCACGGGCAGATTCGGCGTAATGTTTGGTGGTGCCTTGCTGGACGAAGTTGAAGACTTCGGGTTCGGGGGCGAAGACGACGCCAACATCGCCGCGGACGGGTGGTGAGTTCCACAGATCTTTGTTCTGGTTGGCCCAACGGGCGACGCTGCCGGCCATTTCAGCGCGTGGAGTTACCGAGCCGTCCATGGCCATGGGGCCGAAGGCGCCGAAGAGAGGGCCGTCGAGGAGTGGGCGCCAGCGGGGAAAGAGTATGCCGGTTGCGCCGCCGGCCATGGAGACCATGTTCCAGAGGCGGACATCTTTTTCTTCTGTAATGCGGCCGTCTTCGCGTGGGCGGCCGATGACCTGAGGTTGCATCCAGAGTGGGCCGGCTTGAGCCTCGGCATGCCAGAAGGGTTTACCGCGAGAGCCAGCGCGGGTGAGGTCGAGGGCGTGGAACTGCTTCCAGAGTTCGGAGCCTTTGCGGGAGGCGACCCAGGTGAGGCCCCAGG
>CAZZGS010001060.1:0-1893 GCA_964653845.1 uncultured Bryobacter sp. | reverse complement strand
AGTTCGAACTTATCCAGCGGATGGTGAGAGCGTTATATGCGTTGATGAGTGCCGCCTTCCGGGCGTTCTGGTCCAGCGTCGCCGGCCAGGGCCTGGCAATTTGCTCGAGATAGGCGTCCAGCCTGGCGGTTCCGTCGGCCTTGAGCCCGGCGTAATTCACCCGGGAATTTTCGGTAACGTACTGCCGGAGAATGGCCGACCAGGCGGAGTGATCGAGATCCTGTCCGAATGTAGCAGCGCAAGAGGCGGCGAATACCATAAACAAGGCTCGTCGAAGGATGTTAATTTTCAAAACTGACCCCCCATTCTTGAGTGTAGCGAGATGGCGTGCTTATCCATGCTTTTGGCAATCTATTTGCCAGCCGCACCCCGCATCGTTCAACACGGCGTAAAAGACCGTTCTGGCTTGGACATGTTCAACCGTTTGGGATCTCCCGCTTATCCGGAAAACGCCAGTAATCCGGCTGCTCCCGAAAAGGCATTGCCAGAATGGCGGGCAAAGCCAGAGTATGAGGGTCCTGAAACGCTGCCACGCCGATCTCGATTTTCTCTTGCGGAACGTCCAGTCGAAGTGTTCCATGGAGCCAGTCCCAGACCGTCAGCCCGCTCGACCAGTTACTATTCGTCTCCGCCTCAATCTTGGAGTGATGAACGCCGTGCATGCGGGGAGTAACCAATAGGCGATTGATCAGCCGTTCCCAGCGAATGGGAAGACGGACATTTGAATGGTGGAACATTACGCACAGCGCGAACCAGACTTGCCACAGCGAGAATGTCAATGGATTTAAGCCGATGATGAGCACCTGGGCGGCTCGCCACGGTACAGAGAGCAGGATTTCGCCGAAGTGGAAGCGTAGTGCTGTCGATGTGTCAAGATCCAGATCGACGTGATGGACGGCGTGGAATCTCCAGAGCCCCGGGACACGATGCAGCAGAATGTGCCACACGTAAAAGGTATAGTCCATTAACACCAGAGAGGCCAACGCCCCAGTGGCGCCATGCAGGTGGAACACGCCGGTAATGCCCCAGTTCCGTTCTTCCACCAGCCTTGCGAGCGGCTGGATCAGCGGCGCTTCGATAGCTACTGTGGTCAAAGCGCCAAGTCCAGCCAGTACTAAATTCCGGGCGTGATGTGGCAAAACAGGTTCCACCCGTTTGCGAAGCGGACGCCGGCGCTCCAGCCAGACCAACAATATATAGGCGCCGATCGTCAGCGGCGCGGCAATCCAGGGAGAGATGTTTTTCATCGCGGCGAGCCTGAGCGGAACTTTCGATAATTGGCCGACCAGGTCGCGGCATGGCGGGGCAGATCTGCCATTTGCAACATTCGCTCAAGGTCTTCCTCTACATCTACATCTAACCATGTTGGGCCGGTCGCGACGTTCAAGCCGCACTGTGCGGCACTTCGGGAGACATCTTCGAGCGTAAATCCGGTGGACCAGCGAACCTGGTCGAACATGCCGGCATGTACGCGACGGCAGGCAATCGCAAAGAATCCCCCATCGAGTGCTGGGCCAAGGGTGACATCGGCCTCGGATTCGAGAAGCGCGCCGATGTGACGGGAAGGCAGGCCGGGGGAGTCGCTTCCAACTACGATCGCCATCTCGCGCCCCGACGTCAAAGCGCCTGCCAAGGCATGGAAGATTCGTACTCCCAGATCGCCGTCGGCCTGGACAGAACGGGGCACATTCACATCGGGCCAGGGTTCGATAGCGGAGTCAGAGGAAAGTTCCAATTCCGCATCCCCGGAGAAAGTCGAAAGCATCTCGACCGTGTCCCGCACCAAAGCCGAGTGGAGAGCGGCCGCCTGGTCCGGCGTGAGGGGCGGGCAAAGCCTGGTCTTCACTCGGCCGGCGATTGGAGCTTTGGCGAATAAGATAAGTAGAGGACGAT
>CAZZGS010001059.1:925-1898 GCA_964653845.1 uncultured Bryobacter sp. | reverse complement strand
AACCTTCTCGCCTTCACGGGGGCCATGGTCCTTGTCACCCACGACCGTTACCTGATGGACCGCATCTCAACCCACGTCCTCGGCCTCGACGGTAATGGCGGCGCCACCCTCTTCGCCGATTACGAGCAATACGAACAAGACCTCCTCAGCAAAAAAGCCCCGGCCGCTAAAGCGAAGAACACAAGCAACACCCAATCGAACACAGCCAGAAAAAAACTCAGCTACACCGAGCAACGCGAGTACGATTCGATGGAAGCCAACCTCGCCGACGCCGAAGCCCGCCTCACCGCCAAGCAGGAAGAATCGGAAAGCCCCGATGTAGTCACTGACCACATCCGCGTCCAGAAGGTCTTTGCAGCGCTGCAAGTGATCGAGCAGGAAGTAGACACCCTCTACGCCCGCTGGGCTGAACTCGAGGCCAAACAGTCGCAAGGCTGATCTAGTGATACATTGCCTGTCATGCAACAGATCAGAATTGCGATTCTCGGCTCCGGCTTCGTAGCCGAGTTCTATCTCCAGGGCCTCGCTAACGTAGCCGGCCAAACCGTAGCAGCCGTCTACTCAAGAAGCTTCGACAAAGCCCAGGCCTTCGCCCAGCGTTGGGCAATCGAGCAAGCCACATCCGATCTCGACTCCCTGATCGCCCGCAACGACATCGACGTCTTCATCATCGCTCTTCCCAACGAGGCGCACCTCCCGGTCTCACTGGCCCTCTCCAAAGCAAAACGCAATCAGGTCTGCACCAAACCCCTCGGCAGAACAGCCGCAGAGGCCCTTCAAATTTGGCAAGCCGCCAAAGACTCCGGCATGATCCACGGCTATGCCGAAACGGAAGTCTTCGCCCCCTGCGTCGTCAAAGCAGCCGACATGGTCTCATGCGGCGGCATCGGCCGCGTACTCTGGGTTCGCTCGCGAGAATCCCACAGCGGCCCGCACAGCGCCCACTTCTGGGACGTAGAGAAAACAGGCGGCG
>CAZZGS010001059.1:0-915 GCA_964653845.1 uncultured Bryobacter sp. | reverse complement strand
TCTCTGCCGCGCGCCTCTTCTTCGGCAAGCAAGACCGCATCGAAAAAGTAATGGCCTGGGGCCGCCGCCTCGTCCACCACGACAAGACCGAAGGCGAAGACAACGCCCTTCTGCTCCTGCAATTCGCTAGCGGCGGCCTCGGCCACTGTGAACTTTCCTGGACCACCAAGGGCGGCCTCGACCTTCGCAACGAAGTACACGGCACCGACGGCAGCATCTTCACAGACGTCACCCGCAGCACACCACTAACGGCCTTCACAACCAAGGGTGCAGGCTACATCATCGAAAAGTCAGACACCGATTCCGGCTGGACTCGCCCCCTGCCCGAAGAAGCCTTTGCTTACGGCTACCAGGCCGAGATGCGCCACTTCGTCGAATGCGTCAGAGACCGGCGCGAGCCAAACGAAACATACGAAGACGGCTACATCGTCAACCGCATCCTCGACGCGGGCTACGAATCTATGCGCAAAGGTGAATGGGTGACGCTGGCTGGATAGCCAACAATCCCGGTACCCTGGCTCCGTATCCGTGCCAGGCATGATACTTCAGCAGTACAATTCATCCCATGTAGAAGTTGTCGATCACGCTTCTACTCGCCTGCCTGCTCGCCCAGACCCAAGGCACCCGAGCCGACTACGACCGCTCCTTTGGCCTTGCAGAAAAAGCCCGCCTCCTCCCCTTCGCCGGCCCTTACCTTCAACGAAGACAACAAATCCATCGAAATCGTAATCGACGAAGTCCGCTACCGCATCCAGCTCGATACCTACGCAACAGAACGCCGCCCAGCGCAACCACGCGACAACCGCTACCCCATCTCACTGCCAGCACCCACGGTCCCCGGCCTCACCACTCCCCCAAAAATCCCCCGACGGCAAATCCGAAGTCTTTATCCGCAATTTCAACCTCTGGGTCCGC
>CAZZGS010001058.1:0-1906 GCA_964653845.1 uncultured Bryobacter sp. | reverse complement strand
CCACCGGACATGCGGGTCCGCATCCGGCGGTTCGAGTCGGTTACGCTAACACCCCTCGATCAACGTCGGAAGTCCGAGCGATTTAAAGTATGCATTCGTTAGCCCTACGCACAGGGCTTGGGAAAGCTGTCAGCCTGACGCGCCCCTACGCGTTTTATTGGCTTTTTTGATATTTTCCTCCAAGGCACCTGCAAGCCAAACCCAATGCTCATCTGCGTTTCATCTATGCGGAAAAGCTGCTAACTGCCAAACAATAAACAACTTATCTTTGAAGTCCATAGGCTTTTTCAAGATCCATCACACCCTCGGCAACAGCCCAAAGTTTCCGAAAAGCGCGGAGGGACAGGTCTATTCAAAGTCAGTACCGCTATAACCAGAGGACGCGCTCGTCCTTCCGCACATTCCAGCAATGCGATCGCACCCTCTCGCCGCATGCTTCCGCCTAAGTCGACTTGACGCCTTAATCGCTCATCCGCGCATCCACGGACATCATTCCCATCTTTTCCGCCCCGGCTTGCGCGATCAGCATCCCATCAAACGGAAAACGCGCGATCAAGATTGGCAACGAATCAATCCGGTTCTTGTCCATTTGCCTCATCACAGATTCGGTCGCAGGCACCGGTAGCGGCAATTTACCAAGCCTCGCCTGGATCGGCATTTCCCAAACGCGCACGACGCTAAAGTGCTCTTCATTGACTTCATCGAGAAACAAGTCCCGCCGCTGGCCTGATGAGAGGGGGAGAGCCTACTGAGTCACAGCCTGTCAACCTCATCATTTCTGGATCACAGGTCAGCCGCTATAGGCCACGAGGTACTTCAAAAAGCGGGACGCCGCATTGAATCGCTGCATTCCTGAGTGCTTTATCCAGGCTAGCCAGTGGCGCACCTTCACGGAGAGCGAGGTCAAGGTAGGCAGCATCGTAAATGGTCAGCCCATTGCTCTCGGCTAGACCAAAACAACATCATAGGAGGCTGGGTGCAATAGCTGAACATGGAGGTCGTTCAGAAAAATAAGTAGCTTCCGCCCAGTGTCCCTTGTGATTCGTTGCCTCTTCATGCCCATCAGCACAGTATTTCCAATTTCGTACGCCCACAACGCAGGTGCAATCGGCTCGACGCTCTCCCCTGGTGCTTGCAAGACCCCATTTGTGTACTCAGTCTCTTCATCTGGAAAACACCAGGAGGCTGCAACAGATGCGTCAATGACGAGTCGGGCCATTAGCGCCGGTCGTAATCAATGTAATTGCGGATGGTCCACCCTTCTGGATCGGGCTTCACCAGCTTCTGGAGTCCGAGAATTCCTTCCACCGCAGCGCGCCTGCTGCTGTGCAGTGCCGCAGTGTTGGCCTGAGCATGTTCAATAGCCAGTTCTTCTACCCACTCTTCAAGGCTCTTCCCACGGGCTGTAGCCTGCTGGTTCAGCAGGTACGCGCTCTTCTCGGAAATTAGAATAGTTTGGCTCATGCTACGAGTTGCCTCAATCTTCTTAAATCATAAGCGAAGCCGGCGCTGCTGTCCTGGATTCAAAGAACTGATTCAACACAGCCTGCTAAACCTCAATCGAAAGCAACCCACGCCCGCGCCAAGCTTCTGCTTCGTTTTTCCCAAAAAGGTCAGCGCACATCTCTCGGACTTATGGGACGGCTTATGAGACGGCCTGATCTACACCTTGCAAAATATCCTATACAATCAAGCCTTCGACGACATTCTTGCCCTTTTTCAGCACAGAACGCTTAAGACCGCCAAATTGAAAACATCTTACTATCTCCTGCTAGGACAGCAACTTAACTGCGTCAGCGAATCTCGAAAATCGGTAAATTTTTCGACTTTCCGGCTGGGACAGGTCAAGCATTCTTCTCCTCTACCGCTCAAACCATTCCCAATCCGCATTTTGAGCGCATTACCG
>CAZZGS010001057.1:0-1909 GCA_964653845.1 uncultured Bryobacter sp. | reverse complement strand
GCGGAATTCCAAGCGTCAAATTCACCACCCCGAACTGCCTCACCCCAAACCCACTCCCCAACCGAAACGCCGGCACCCCGCGCATCACCGGGTTCGACCGGATCTTCCACCCACTCATCGCCACAAACGGCGTTTCAACATTACCCCCATAAAATCGCTCAGCCACTGGTGTCGGCCCCAATTCCCTCAGGTGCCCCGCCTGCACCTTACCCTCAAACTCGATCGCCCGGTGCGCCGCAGGCAACCACCGCCGCTCGTAGACCACATCCACCACTTGCTTGCGATAATCCACCAGCCGCCCACTCCCGGTCCTCCCCAGTTGAATCCCGTAAGACGCCGCCAGCGCCTGCCCCTTTCGCCGCAACGACACTCCTCCAAAACTCTTCCAGTGCGCAACCCGCGTACCTGCAAGCCCAACACTCTCCAATCGTCCACCCTCAAACTGCGAACCCATCCGGGCCACCACACCCGTCCTCCCCATCGGCGCACTCACCAGCGAAACCTGCCCCACAGCTAACCCCGACCTAAGCCGCAGCAACCCATTCGGCCGGTCCACATAATCAAAGCCACCCCGCCAGCCAATCTGCCGCCACCATCCCTCACTCGCCTCACGCTGCATCGACACAGCACCCCCAGCCACCAGGCTCTCGCGAGACCCATACCCCTCAATCCCCACGCGTAGCCCATTCCCCGCCTCCAACCTTCCACCCGCCATCAAGCCTTGCGAGGCGTCATAGCCAAATCCCGGCGTCACCCGCAACCACTTCTTAGCCGGTCGCAAAGCAAGCGCGTCCCCGGGGTTCACCCGTTCCTCTCGAGCCTGCTCCAGATTCCGAATCGGCCCAAGCGGAGCCTTCACGGTAAACACTCGAAACTGAACTGTCAGTGTCTTCTGTTCGCAATCCACCACCCGCGGAATCACAATGCTCAGCCCAACGGGAGAATCAAACAGGGCGGGCGCATCAATCAACGCCTGCCGCAAAGCACCCTGCGCCTTCTTCATGGCCTCCAGCCGAAACGGCTGATTCTCAAGATCCCGCATCGCCAAAGGCGCGAGCCGCAACAACCAAAACCCGCTCAGTTCCACTCGCCGTGTCTGGTAACCCTCGGTTTCAAAGAAATCAAGACCGCGATCCGGACACGCCTCCCCCCAGGCAAGTCCTGTCAAACTCAGGGCAAGCAGCAGCCCTCTAACTGACCTTCGAAAGCGTACGTTCAACCGCTGCCTCTGCCTTTTCCTGCGTCGTCTTGCCGTCCTTGAATCGCTTGGCTGTTACAGCCGCAGTGCCCAACACATGCTCTACTTGCGGCGCACTCATCTTGCCCTTCTTGGCCACCGTCTCAGCCTGCTCAAAGTTAGCCGCCTTCACAATCACAGCGTCAAACTTCACCAGTGCCTCCCCAAAATCATCGGTCTTCTTCTCGCGCTCGAACAGCGAGAACGCGATCGTCCACTTCACATCGCCGCCATCGGCTGTTTCTTTATCCAGACCAAAAACCACCTTGCGCAAACGATCCGTCGTCTGCACTTCAATGTCCACAGATATCGATTTCAGTGAGCTAGGCATGGGGCCAGCTTACTCAATTCTCACCTCAGCCGCAAGCTATTTAGCACCACACTCACACTGCTCAAAGCCATCGCCCCCGCCGCCACCACCGGGTTCAATAACCCCAGCGCCGCCACTGGAATCCCCACCACGTTATACACAAATGCCCACCCCAGATTCTGCCGCATCACCCGCATCGTCTGTCGCGACAGTTCAATCGCCTCAGCCACCCCTCGCAAATCCCCCCGCAGCAGCGCTACATCCCCAGCCTCAATCGCCAGATCCGACCCCGACGCCATGGCAATCCCCACATCCGCCTTCTCCAGCGCAGGCGCATCATTCAACCCATCCCCCACCATTGC
>CAZZGS010001056.1:0-1910 GCA_964653845.1 uncultured Bryobacter sp. | reverse complement strand
GCGATCCCCCATCACAATAAAGCCAGGCAGATCCTGATTCACTGTGCCCAAGCCATAAGTCAGCCAAGCCCCAATCGAAGCACTCCCCGGAAACATGTTCCCCGTCAGCGTGTGATAAACAGCAGGCCCGTGGTTATTGTTATCCACCTTCACGCCATGAATCATCGCCACATCATCAATCGTCGACGCCAGTTGCGGCAAAAGATCCGACACCCAACGCCCGCTCTGCCCATACTGCTTAAAAGGCGCAACAGGCGGAATCACCCGATTCGGAGCAGCCGAAAACGTCGCAATCTCACCCACCGTATTTCCAGCCTTCGGCATCTGCTTACCGGCATGTTTGATCAGCGCCGGCTTGTAGTCAAAGGTATCCATCTGGCTCACTCCACCCTCCATAAACAGGAAGATGCAGCTCTTGGCCTTGGCCTCACGATGAGCCTTTCGCGGAGACAGGGGCTGATCGGCAGCCAGCAAATCACTCAGCGCCAACCCGCCCAAACCAAGATACGAATTGAATAACAAGCGTCGCCGTGAAGTCATACTCATTTACTCCGTGTACAAGAACTCATTGGAATTGAACAACACACGCGCCAGCCCGTCCAGCTTACCCGGATAACTCGCAAACCGGTCGAGCTCTTGCGCCTTCGGGCCTCGCCCCAACACAAGCTCAAAAAGCCGCCGAATCTGGTCGGGTTTCTTCTCGCCCACTTCCTTCTCAATGCGCGTGGCCAGATGCGCACTCTCTTCTTCCACCAGATAGCCGTTCATCATCGACAAAGCCTGCAATGGCGTGGTCGTCGAACTCCGCCGGTCACAAGACTCGCTAAACACATTCGCATCAAAGGCAGACATCATCGGCAAAGGCAATGACCGCCGCTGGAAGATATACACAGACCGCCGCTGCGCATCATTCTCCTTCTCGTTCGGCTCCCACATCAAATCGCCATTCCGCCCGTAGCGCGCAAAGTCGGCCAAATCCGCAGGCAAGGGTGGAAACACACTCGGCCCACCCATCTCCAGATTCAACCGGCCAGACACCTGCAGGATGCTGTCGCGAATCGCCTCGGCTTCAAGCCGCCGCCGATTAAACTTCGAAAGTAATCGGTTGTCCGGATCTGCCGCACTGTTATCCGCCGACTGCCTGTAAGTCGCCGATGTAACCATCAACTTATGCATTGCCTTGGTATCCCAGCCACTATCCATAAATTTCACTGCCAGCCAATCGAGTAATTCGGGATGCGACGGTCTGTCCCCGTTGACACCAAAGTCGGAAGTCGTTCGTACAATCCCGGCTCCAAAATGCTGCTGCCACAAGCGGTTCACCCACACCCGTGCCGTCTGCGGATTCTCCTTCGACGCAATCCATTTGGCCAGCGTCATCCGGCGCCCGCGAGTCACAAATTGTCGATAACGGTCCGTATCCAGCTCAGCCGAATCGGAATGCCCTGTGATCGCCGATAGAAACCCCGGCTCCACAACGTCACCCGGCTGCCGGTAATCTCCACGCAACAAGATCCGCGTCGGCGCAATATCAGGCCCGCTAGGCGGCCCCGCTACATTCGTTACCGCAATCACATTGGTCTTCCAGCGGGTAAGCCGTCGCTGGTAAACCGACAACTTCGCACTCAATTCCCCATGCCGCGCCTTTTCTTCTGCACTAAAGATCGACTTCCCAGAATACTTCGCTTCCGCCTCACGCTTCACATCGGCAATGCCCAAAGCCTCATAGCGCTTCGACGCATCGAGCCCCTTCGCGTAAGCCGCACGCAACCTTACCAGCATCGGCCCTTCAACCTCATCGAGAGCCGTCTGCTCCTCGGCGTCGCCAGTGCGGTCGGCATCGTCAAGCAAGCTCATATAGCCAGCCACTTCCTGCGCCGTAAACACGCCCCGCTCAGCCGGCTTCAACT
>CAZZGS010001055.1:0-1912 GCA_964653845.1 uncultured Bryobacter sp. | reverse complement strand
GTTCCAAAAAACTCTCAACAACACAACACGGCAGACCGCCACCGCCTTGTTATCTCGTTCTGAAGGTTCGTCAACGAGACCAGACTTCAAGACTCCATGCTGTCTGACATCTCTAAACTGGATGCGCTCACCTTTGAGCGTCTTCGTCGCAAAATTCCAACTCAGCGGCTGGGCGGCTCAGTTTGATGGAAGCCCGATCGATGAAAGGACAGGAGGCGCTCAATGAAAGCAGACGAACACGAGACCGAAACTGGATCCGAAACTAAGCCGGCGCAAGACGAAGTGGCCAAGAAGGCTTACGAGATCTATGTGAAGGAAGGTCGTCCGCAAGGACATGCCGGGCAGAATTGGCGGGAGGCTGAAGCTCAAATGCAGCACGCCAGCCCCGGCCAGCCAGACGAGCATGACCATCACGACGACCATGCCCACATGGCTGCGGATTTCCAGAAACGGTTCTGGATCGCATTGGTACTCACCGTGCCGATTCTCGTCCTCTCCCCGATGCTTCAAATGCTGGTTGGATTGCGACAAGCTATCGGTTTTCCCGGCGACAGCTATGTACTATTTGGCCTTTCTTCCGCAGTCTTTTGGTATGGCGGCTGGCCGTTTCTCAAGGGCTTCTTCGAGGAGGTCAAATCCCGCCGTCCCGGGATGATGACTCTCATCTCCGTTGCCATTGCTACTGCGTATCTTTACAGCAGCGCCGTGGTATTCGGCTTGGCCGGAAAGATGTTCTTTTGGGAGTTGGCCTCGCTCATCGACATCATGTTGCTCGGGCATTGGATTGAGATGAGGTCCGTCATGGGCGCATCGCGGGCTTTAGAGGAGTTGGCCAAGCTTATGCCCTCCGACGCGCACAAGCTGATGGCCGACGGTAGCGTGAAAGACATTCCGCTTAGCGAACTGGCGTTGGACGACAAAGTCCTGATCAAGCCCGGTGAGAAGATTCCCGCAGACGGTGTTATCGTCTCCGGCGAAAGTTCTGTCAATGAGGCGATGCTCACCGGGGAATCAACTCCAGTCGCCAAGAAGACCGGCGGCAAGATAATTGGCGGCGCCATCAATGGGGAAGGCTCGTTGACGATCGAGGTGAAAGGCACCGGCAAGGATTCATTTCTA
This sequence comes from uncultured Bryobacter sp., assembly GCA_964653845.1. Lineage (GTDB taxonomy): Bacteria > Acidobacteriota > Terriglobia > Bryobacterales > Bryobacteraceae > Bryobacter. The sequence continues at coordinate 793 of CAZZGS010001055.1, read as the reverse complement.
TCGCAGGTCATTGATCTGGTTAAACAAGCCCAAGAGAGCAAATCGAAGACCCAGGATCTCGCCAATACAGCGGCGTTGTGGCTCACCATTATCGCCTTGGGTGGCGGTGTGATCACTCTCCTTGTCTGGTTGGTTCTGGTGGGCAAGGACTTCGCGTTCGCCCTTGAGCGTACCGTCACCGTCATGGTAATCGCCTGCCCGCATGCTTTGGGACTTGCCGTGCCCCTGGTGGTGGCCGTCTCAACGGCACTGGCTGCAAAGAACGGACTTCTGATCCGCAATCGCGTTGCTTTCGAATCCGCCCGAAAACTGCAGGCCATCATTTTTGATAAGACCGGCACGCTTACCGAGGGCCGCTTTGGAGTGACAGACACTCTGGTCATCTCGCCCGACGTCGATGAAGAAACCTTGCGCATGTACGCAGCCTCGGTCGACGCGAACTCCGAGCATCCCATAGCCAAGGCCATCGCCGATTCTTCGGACAAGAAGATGCCCGTCGAAGGCTTTACAAGCATTCCCGGCAAAGGCGCCGAAGGCAGAGTCGACGGCAAAGCGATCAAGGTGGTCAGCCCAGGCTTCCTGCGCGAACAGAACATCGATCTCACCGACAACCGCATCGGGCCGCTCCAAGCCCAAGGCAAGACGGTCGTATTTGTGCTCGTTGACGGGAAGTTGAAAGGAGCGATTGCTCTGGCCGACATCGTCCGTCCGGAGGCGAAGCAAGCCATTGATGCCCTGAAGGCGTTGAACATCCGCTGCATGATGCTCACTGGCGATAACAAAGCGACGGCCA
>CAZZGS010001054.1:0-1914 GCA_964653845.1 uncultured Bryobacter sp. | reverse complement strand
GTCGTATTTTATGGTAAGGAGTTGTGTGCCGAGCCGAGCACACAAAGCGCGATAATGGATGCGTGAGGAGAATTTGGCATGCAAAGAACACATGTTTCGATTCCGGAAGAGTTGGTGGCTGAGATTGATTTGCTTGTTGGCAAAAGAAAACGGAGCGAGTTCTTTGTCGAAGCGGCAGAGAGGGAATTGACGCGGCACCGGCAACGCGCGGCGATTGCGGCGGCGGCTGGGTCATGGCAAGCGAAGGATTACCCTGCACTAGCGGAGGCGAAAGGCGTTGAGAAGTTTGTGAGGGAATTGCGTAAAGAAGGCGATGTGAGGTTGAAGAAGCAGGGCTGAAGATGGCGTTGCATTTGCTCGATACGAATATACTGATCCATGTTTTGCGCGGAGAAGAGAGGTGCGTGTCGTTGGTGATGCGCCTCGTCGATGCGGGACATACTCTTGCAACGTGTGGGGTGGTGGTGGCGGAGGTGTATGCGGGGATGCGCGCGAAGGATGCCGAGAAAACGAGACTGCTGGTGAGTAGTCTGGAGTGGTTGGAGTTGAGCCAGGCCGGTGCCGAGAGGGCGGGGTTGATGCGGCGCGATAGTTCGGCAAAGGGAGTCAGTTTGTCACTGGCGGATTGTTTGATTGCGGCTATCGGGATTGAGAGCCAAGCAATTCTGGTCACGGAAAATGTTAAGGATTTTCCAGCGAAAGAATTGCTTGTTCTCGCGGTTTGAGGGGTTAGAGTTTCTTGGCGGCGGTGACTTCGGCGTTGGCTCGGTCGACGTAGGCTCGCATCCAGGCGGCGGTGTAGGCTACGGGGACACGGTCGCCACCGACCATCGTTGGGAAGTGATCGCCGATGACGATGCCGTCGAAGTTGACCTCCCTCAGAGTCTTCATCACTGAGTACATGTCGTAGTAGCCGTTGTCGACGAAGGTTTCTACGAAGTGCGGGAGCGGTGCGCTCATGTTGCGGAAGTGCACCTTCCAGATCTTGCCCATCTCGCCGAAATACTTGATCGCCGTTATTACGTCGGCTCCCATCAGATCGCCACCTTCGAGCCAGGTTCCAACACAGAAGCAAACACCAATGTTGGGTGAGTTGGCCATTGCGATCGCTTTGCGGTAGCCTTCAAAATTGCCGAAGATGCAGCGGGGGATTCCGGCTAGCATCGGCACTGGCGGGTCGTCTGGATGGATGCCGATGAAGACGCCGGTCTCTTCGGCTACAGGGGCGATCTTACGAATGAAATATTCGTAGTTGTCCCAGAGTTCGTTTTCTGTATAGAGACGACCGTGGGAGAGCGGGCCTTTGAAGATCTTGCCGGCCCAGGTGCCTTCGCCGCCTTTAGCCATGTTATAGCCACGGGCGGAGGCGCTGCCTCTAGTGGTTTCACGCTCGGTGTGCCAGATGCCGTTGCCCATGTGGGCGTAGGTGACGTAGCGGATGTTGGCCTTGCCGCAATTCTTGAGGTATTGCTTGTAGGCTTCGATACGAGCGTCGCGACCGGGGAGGTTTAAGACGATCTCTTCCTGGTTGCGATTGCCGTCGTGGCCGATGTTCCAGACGCGGAGGCCGGCCGATTCGACCTTGGCCTTGATGCGCAGGAAGTTTTCGACGTTGTCGTCTTTGCGATCAATGGTTACCGAGGTGTAACGAACGCCGATCTGATTCATGAACTGGAGATCGGCGTCGCTGGGGTTGGCCCCGAGTTGGATGGCGACTTTGATTCCCGGTGACCAGGGCGGCTTTGTTGCAGCAGGGGCTGTGGAGGCGGCGGCGAGGCCGCCCGCTATCGAGAGGCTGAAGTTTCTTCGATTCATATTTTCCCTAAAAAACTAAGCGTAGACCGAATTGTATATTACGCGGGTTGCCGCCGGCGACGATTTGGCCGAACTGGGGGCTGGCGACGTCGGTGGTGG
>CAZZGS010001053.1:0-1917 GCA_964653845.1 uncultured Bryobacter sp. | reverse complement strand
GGAAGCACTTCGTTCTCTTAGTGAACGGCAGGCAAGGCGTGGGTCGGCAACGGAAAACAACGACGAGGCAATAGGCTCCGAGCCGAATAGCGAAACGGGCAACGCCGGGCAGCTACAACAGCGAACGGTCTCAGAAATCCTTGAGGCCACCAAGCCAGCAGTGAACGCTCCCCTTCCGGGTGAGGCGAGGCCCAACGACACCAAGTCCAACCCCACTGATGACTCCAAGTTCAACAAGGACACGAACTCCGCTGCGGAAGCGGCATCCGACAAGTCGGGCAAGTCCTCCAAATCTGCGAAGGCGACCAAGGGTGCGGCCACCGTCGCTACCTCGGCAAAGCCGTCGGATTCCGTCGCACCGCAAGCCAAGCACGTCCCGGAAACCAAGAAACCACAGGCGGATGCCGTCCTTTCTCCGGCACGTTCGAATAGCCCCGCGTTTGAAGCGCCCCTTCTTGGAATGGGTCCCAACCCGAGTCAGTCGTTTTGGGCAAACCTGCCCATGGTCGTCAAAGCGGGATTTGCGGTCTTGATTCTGGGCGCTGCCGCCGGCATTTACTTCAAGTTTTCGGGTCAGTACCCAAAGCGTGAATCCCCAGCCCAACAAGTCAAGTCGGCCCTGGTCGCCGCCCCGATGAGTGGCATTGGAGGGTGGACAGCGAATTGGGGTGATCCCACAAAGATGCGTGGTCGCGCGATCTCGCTCTTCCGGCCATCGCTGCAACATGCTGATTACCGAATCGAATTCGATGCCCAGATTGAGGCGAAAGCCTTTGGTTGGGTATTTCGCGCCAAAGATCCCCAGAACTACTACGCCTATAAGCTAGAGACGGTGAAGCCCGGACTCCAGCCTCTCGTCGCACTCGCCCGCATAACCGTTGTGTCTGGAGTGGAAAGCCAAAAGCACTACACTCTGTTGGAAGCCCCGGTGCGCCCCGATACGGTGTTCCGGGTGCGCATGGATTCCATCGGCAGCGAATTCACGACCCGCATCAACGATCAACTCATTGAGGTCTGGCAGGATGACCGTCTGCGGTTCGGTGGTGTCGGTCTCTTCTCCGATCCAGGAGAACGGGCGCAAATTCGCAAGGTTCAGATTTTCGAGATGAGGTAACGATGGCAGGAGCGTTTGATTTTTACGTCGACGAGAGCCTGCTCGAACAGCTCCTCGGCAGTGGTGATTCCACCAAAACAAAGATGGGCCGCAAGGTCAAGGAGTCGCCCAGTCCCGCAGCGGCTGTCGCCGCTATACCGGTGAAAACTCCGGTGGATCACACGGTTGTCGCAGAATCGCGCCAGCCGGAGCCTGCGGCTTTCGTCGACCAGGCTACCGTTGAAACAGCAGGGGGGATCTCCACCGAAGGGTCAGAAGATCCGGCACTGCAGGATCCAGGAATGGATGCCTGGCGGCAGGCCGATCACTTGTATGCTGCGGGTGAACTCGCCGCCGCAGCCGAGGCATACCAGCAGGCGGCCACGATCTCCTTGGGGGATCTCACCCGCGTTTCGACGCTCTTTTACAACGCAGCACTTTGTTGGCTACAGGCCGACCGGTTGGATCAGGCTCTGCAAAATCTCAAGAATTCGCTCGAAGGCTCGAAGCAATCCCGGTCGGTTCGCCTGGCACTCGCACTGACTTGCATCCGTCTCAACCAGCATACCGACGCGTTGACACACTGTAATTCGGTCTTGGCGGCAAATTCCGCCGATGAAGATGCCTTGCTTGGAAAGATCCAGGCCCTCTGTGGAACGCAGAATTTCGAAGAAGCCAATCAGGTTTGTACCATCTTCCTCGAGCACTATCCTCGGAACCCCATCGGCTTCGAAGCCACACTTGCTGTGTGTGCCGCCCGCCAAGACCGCGCCGGTGTGGAACAGGCCGCACGCGACCTCAGAGAAGTCAATCCCGAATCCACC
>CAZZGS010001052.1:0-1917 GCA_964653845.1 uncultured Bryobacter sp. | reverse complement strand
CCGCTTCGAAGGTGAGCGGCCCAAACTGGAGACCAGACAATTCCAGACGGCCAACAAGATTCCTGCCATCGATCTAACCTTCACCGGTTCGGCCCGCAACTCCATCACAGTAGAAATCCGCGACTTGGAATCCTTCACCAACAATCTGAATTTCGAAGCAACGAAACCATTCACCTACACTCAGCGTGTCTACCTCCTGCCCGGCGAATACACCCTGCTTGTCGAGGTCGATGGCTTCCGCACCGGCTACGTGATCAACGTCGCCAAGCTCAGCGCCACAGACCCGCCCGCCGACCCTCACTTCCCCGGTGCCGATTGGGCCGCCATCGGCCGGCAGTACTTGCTAGCCCAGGATCTTCCCCGCGCCAGCACCTGCTTCCAACGCGCGCTAGCCGCAGGTCGCAGCATTGATGCTTTGGTCGGCTCCGCTCGTCTTGCCAGGACTCTCGATGAATCGCGCGACCTCCTGAACGAAGCCCTCAAAATCCAGCCCAACCACTTCGAGGCTCTGGTCTCCCTCGCCGGCGTCACTGCCGAATTTCAAGACTACCCACTCGCCGCCACCTATTACGAACGTGCCCTCGCCATTCGTAAGGTGCCGGTTATCGAGGAGGCGCTTGCGCGCGTAGCAGCTCATCGGCTGCAACCAAAATAGTCATCCGCAACCGCTCTGGATAATCCTTCGGCAACCCGGCCAAAAACTGCTTCACCGTAGCTGCTGCGCTTGCTGACCGGTGCCAACTGAGTGTCGCCCCCATCCAGCGCTGCGGAAAGAAGATATCACCAGTCTTCTGGATCTCACGCAGCAATTGCAGGCTCGGCAGAATGTACTTCTCGCTCGCAGCCACCCGAGTAGGGTGATGCAGATAACTCAATCCTTCGAGCACCCAGGGCTCATGCCCACGGTTGTTAACATCTTTGAGTCGCTCAAAAAATGCCGAGCCATCCCGGTCGAGAGCAGGCATCACAAAGGCAAACTGAGCTTTACGGTCAGGGTTCTCGATCCGGGCCAATTGTTCAGCCCGGACGTCAACGCCGCGAATCATCAGCTCCGCTGCCAGCCGCGTGTAGTCGTTCTCGGCCAGTGGCAGGTCGGCAATAGTAATCTGTTTGCGCCAGACTTTCTCAAGCCACTCGACAGGCGCAAGGCTCCGGTAGACCTGATAGTAGGCCGACTTAATACTGCGATTCTTGGCCGCGTCCATGCCCTGTCGCAACAAGGCTTCAACCCGTGGTAGCGCATTCGGGTGCCGCCACATCAGTCGCTCGAGGTCGCCCAGTAGGCGAGTCAGAATCAACTCCTCAGTCTCAAGAGGAATGGCCTTCAAGGCCAGCTCAAAAAGATCCACCTGGTCTTCCCACAAAGCAGACCAGGCTTGAGCCCGCACCAGCGGGTCGGAAATCTCGGGCAGATGTGCGAGCAGGTAGGTCTTGCTCTTGGCGTCCAGATGATACTCGCCATACCCATCCGGCAGGACGAAGCCCTCGTAGGTTCGCGTCTTAGTCACCTTGGGCCGGCCTGCAGTATCGATCCAGGTCTTGCTCCAGGCCATAAGGTCTGTGCCAAAGACAGCCAGTAAGTCATCCCAGGTGGCGTTAGAAAAGGAGTATTTCTTGAGGTATCGCTGAAGCCCTGCGCGAAACTTTGCTTCGCCAAGCATGGTCTCCAGTTGCTGCATCACAATGGGCGACTTCTGATAAATGATCGGCCCGTACATAGTGCCGGCCTCGTTCAGATTCTCCAGCTTCTGCCGGATCGCATTTGCCCCCTGCGTCCTGTCTACGTTATAAGCCGAGCGGTAATGGCTCAGAAAAAACCGCAACTCATGATTCAGCTCTGGAAACGAAGGATTGACAATCTTCGCCGCCATGAAGTTCGCGAACACTTCTTTGAGCCAGACATCGTTAAACCACTTC
>CAZZGS010001051.1:1147-1922 GCA_964653845.1 uncultured Bryobacter sp. | reverse complement strand
TGTCTATCACGAGTTGCACCGGATGGCGTCCGGTTCGTAGTCGATTCGCTACGCAACACCCCGGACGCCATCCGGTGCAACTCGTGATAGACAAGCCCCATCAGACGATCCAGAGACTCCCGGTCCCCGCGCCCCCACTCTTCGAGCAATCTCTCAGCAACCGCGTAATCCATGCTTGACTTGTGAGTTTATCAGGCAAAAGACAGCCTCCCTATAGGACCAAAGTGCAAACGGTTCGGATCAGGACCATTTTTCTTCAACTTTTTTGGTCCACTTGATCGCGCTTCTGCACTTGTATTAAACAGAGGGATGAATTGACATGAAACTTCCGCACATCATCTTCGCCACGATCCTGGGCGTCTGCACCACGCAGGCCGCCATAATTTATCAACAGAATTTCGAATCCGCCACCCTGGGTGCGCCCCCAACCGGATGGTCCGGCACCGGTGCCGCAGTGGAAACCACGGGCGGTTTCAGTGCTTTCGGCTTCGGTTCTCAACACCTGCGCAATACGGCATCAGGTGCTCCCACGTCTACGCTCACTCTTTCTGGGCTAGCCACACATACCTCCATCACCATTTCTTTCGACCTGATCGTTTGGGACACCATGGACGTAAACAAATTGTTTACCGTTGTCGCGAACGGCGTAACGCTTCCCGGTTACCCGATCGACTCATCCAACTTTTCCAACGGCAATCCAAGTGGCTTTACTGGTCCCGGCACTCTTGTCTCAGGTAACGTTGGGGGGGACTCTAATACGCCAAATTTTGGCAAC
>CAZZGS010001051.1:0-1137 GCA_964653845.1 uncultured Bryobacter sp. | reverse complement strand
TTCCCAGCGTGACCAAGGCCGCAGAGTCGGAGGCATCACTTTCAACCATTCCACTTCAACACTCACCATCTCCTTCGGCTACACCGGGAATGTCACCGGCAGCACTGACGAATCCTTCGGCATCGACAACATCATCGTCAGCGACAACAACCCCGATCCTAATGGTTCGGCCATCCCCGAACCATCCACCTTCGTCCTCGCCTCCTGCGCTCTCGCCGGCCTCGCCACCCTCCGCAAGCGCAAATAACTAAACCCATAGGGAGCGGATCGTCGATAAACTAGCAAATTAACGATCCGCCCCATGACGAAACAACAAATCCTCTCCAACCTCCGCTCAGCAAGCCTTGTTCCGGTCTTCCGCACCGCCGCTGGTTCAATGCGTTACAGCTCGATGAGTTTTAATGTGGGAAATTTTCGAAAATCGCGGTCGAACGAGGCGAATTCTGCGCCGTTTTCAATAGCCAAGGCTGCAAGCTAGGCGTCGGCCCAGGCTCGGTCGCGCGTTTGGCCGTCCGTTCCAATTTGTTGAAGGATGTGCCAGAAGCGGCGACCGGGTTCGGGAACGGTAATTTGCGGATGGGCTAGCCAAGCATTATTAAGCCGTATACCTGCTCATGATTCAGAGGCTGCTGGGCTAGCTGAGCGGTCGTTACCAGCCGCAGGAATCCAGTAAAAGTGTTCCACGGTATAGCAACCGTTTCTCCATCATGAAGAACTTGATCAAGCCAGCTGCGGCTTCGCTGGTGGTGCGGCGAGGAGGCGTTGTGCGCATAGACCAATACATTCACATTGATGAGAATCATGTTTTGATGCTAGTGCGCTCTTGATCCTCGATTGAGTCGAGTTCGGAAATCCGGATTGGGTGCGGCAGTGAAATCTCGCCCATTTTAAAAGCTTAAATCTAAAACGGAACCCTTTGCGGCACCTGCGACTGGCGAAGGCCAGCCCGCAGCAGGTCGTTCAGCTTCTCGCGAAACGGAACACCTTCCTCGCGGGCTTTTTCCCGAACCCGTTCGAGCACATATTCATCCAGTGAGACAGTTGTTCGGATGCTCGTGGCATCATCAAAATAGCATCAGTGATGCCAATTCAAAAGTGAATGCAGAGAAGAGGCTGGAACACCCGGCTCCCTTCACC
>CAZZGS010001050.1:0-1923 GCA_964653845.1 uncultured Bryobacter sp. | reverse complement strand
CCCTCTGTGCCAACATGCATGAGACAGTTCCGGTTTGCCTAATTAAAGAGCAGGGCGGGACTCTTCAGACTTTCCACCACTCGGTTCAACTCTCAAATAATTTAACACGCAAAATGCCTTATTTTGGACAGACTCTTAGGCTGACCCGCTTAGCTGGGTGGAGTTGAAAATTGGAAACCTGCAGGTCGGGTCGAAGAGCCGAAAAGTGCGAAGCCCTCAAAATTGCGTTACCATTGTGTACGCAACATCAATTCCTATGCAAACCACAAAAGTTGGAATTCGGGAGTTTCGTGAGAATCTGTCCGATTACCTCGAATCGAAAACTCCGGTGGCGATTACTCGTCACGGAGCGACGATCGGAATCTATGTGCCTACCAAGCCCAAGCCTAACCTTGCTGATTTGGAGGCCCTTCGCATCGCCGGTGAAAAGATGCAGGAATTGATTCTGGCGGCTGGAACAAGCGAAGACGAGATTGTTGCGGACTTCAAGAACTTGCGCCGCCAACGGCGAACCCAGAAGAGCTAGGGATGCTGGTGCTAGACGCGAACATCCTGATTCGCGGGGTGCTGGGCTCCCGCGTTCTCGGCTTGTTGCGCAACTACGCTGAACATGTTGATTTCATTGCGCCAGATACGGCTTTCGAGGAAGCACGGGAATCTCTTCCCCTAATCCTGGAGCGCCGTAAATTGCCGATACCTCCTGCGATGGCGATGCTGAAGCAACTGGGGAAGCTTGTGCAAAGTGTCGAGGCCGAGACCTATCAAAGCTTTGAATCCCTTGCCCGGCAAAGGATCTCACGCCGTGACGAGGATGATTGGCCCATCCTCGCCACCGCTCTTGCACTAAACTGTTCCATCTGGACTGAAGACACCGACTTCTTCGGCTGCGGCGTTGCAACCTGGACGACGGATCGGGTGGAATTGTATTTGGCAAAGGCGGTCGAACGCGGACAATGATGGGTCCGAAATTGATTGAGGTGGGGACGATCAGTGATGTGGCTTGGGATCCCCGAGCTTGCGCATGGGGTTGGAAGGGTGACGTAGGAAGCGGGGAAGGGGTGCAGATCTGTTGCGCTGAGTTCTGAAAGGCCAATACAAAAGGGGCGGCCTCAGGACTTTCCCGAGGCCGCCCCTTCTGAACTAAAACAGCTTAAGCCGTGCGGCTTTCCATCTTCGAACCCTTGGCAATCGCGGCTTGCGCGGCGGCCAGGCGGGCGATCGGTACACGGTACGGAGAGCAGCTTACATAGTTCATCCCGACGCGGTAGCAGAAGGCCACCGAATCCGGATCGCCACCATGCTCACCGCAGATTCCGATTTCGATGTCAGGACGGGTCTTGCGGCCGAGCTCGATAGCCATCACGATCAACTTGCCAACGCCTTCCTGATCGAGTGAACCAAAAGGATCTGTCTTGAAGATCTTCAGGTTCTCGTACTCAGCGTTGAATTTCGTATAGTCGTCGCGGCTCAACCCCATCGTGGTCTGAGTGAGGTCGTTGGTGCCGAAGCTGAAGAACTCTGCAGACTTTGCCACTTCATCGGCGGTGATCGCTGCACGTGGGATCTCAATCATCGTGCCGACGTAATACTTGAGGGTTGGCATGCCGGCCTTCTCAAGAACTTCTGTCGCCACGCGGACTACGATTTCTTTCTGGTGATCGAGTTCGCGGTAGCTGCCGATCAGCGGAATCATCACTTCAGGGATGATCTTCTTGCCCTTCTTGGCAACGATTACAGCCGCTTCAAAGATGGCGCGGGCCTGCATTTCGGTGATTTCGGGGTAGGTGATGCCAAGACGGCAACCACGGTGACCGAGCATCGGGTTCATCTCATGAAGCTCTTCGACGCGATGCAGAACATTCGCCAAATGCTTCTTGAGTTCGCCGACCTTGCAGCTGAACTTCCCGGCCATTTCCTTCTTTT
>CAZZGS010001049.1:0-1925 GCA_964653845.1 uncultured Bryobacter sp. | reverse complement strand
AGTTTGCGTATCCTGGACGCCTCCTCCCTGGAAGAGGTTTTCGCTTAGTTCATCAAAAAGCGAAACAGAAATTCCGAACTCAAACCACGCTGCGTGAGAAGATCCGGTGAATCACGAATCGTCCGTAACATTCGCCCGATCTCGTCTTCAGACATCGGTTGCGCCGGATTGGGGCTCGCTCGCGAGAATCGCAACACAAGAGCGGGATTGTGATTGATCGGCCTCGTATCGAAGGCCCAACGGCAAAAGGACCGCACGGCACTCCGGTGGAGCTTCATCGTCGCTGGCGAACAGAGACCCGAAGATGACTGCTTGTGGGCGAGGCTTTCAATAACTGTAAACAACTTCAGCCATACCCTCAACAAAGGCATCACTTTCCAGATTTATTGAATTTCTGAATTCGACGGGTCGATACCTTCAAGCCTCGCAACGCAGATTCCACCCCTCGGGTTGCAGCAACCCCCGCCACAAGAAGCCTCAATGAGATGCAGACTCAAACCCGATCCAGAACTATCAAAAGCCAATTAGCCGTCTCTCTCAAACATTAAGCTTTTTCGAGTCACAACAATTTTCAAAAATCTTTTGCCCCTAACCCACTCATTCCAAAAACCACCCGCCAGCCACGAACATGATGCCAGCCTCCGCGCCTGCTAATTTCTGCTCAGGAGAAATCCAATGAAAAATGAACAGAACAATGAACAGAATGAAGATCTGAACATCGATAACTATCCATCGACCGTGGTCCAGCCACGCAAGAAAACTATGTCCGAAGCCGCCACCCCAATGCACGACGCCCAAACTGTCTCCGGAGGGAGACCCCTCACACAGCTTCTCCCGTCGGCCGCAGTAATTCAATCCGATTCCACCCTTACCTCCCTCCAACTCCCAACATCACCATCCGCGTAGTCAGAAACCGCAACACCGTCTCACTAGGAATCTGCACCTTCTGGCCTTTGGTAAAGATCTGGCTCCCTGCCCCAGCCGCAGCACCAGACCCCGCCCCAATCGCCGCTCCCTTACCTCCACCGAAAATTGCCCCAAGCGCTGCGCCGATCCCGGCTCCAATCCCCGTCTTCACCGCCGTATTCTTCCCTTGGCTTTTACTCACCCGCGTCACATCCCCGGTCTCAACCGGCACCACATTGCCATCTACTGTCAAACTAGTCAGCCGAACCGCCAACTTCGTGCTCCCTTTGAATTTACCGCTCTCGTCTAGATTCACCAGCGTCACCGTCGCATCGGCCCCACGTGGAACCAAAACTTTCCCGTTCACCATAACGTCTTCTGCAACACTGGCCTGATACGTCTGGCCCTCATTCGCCTTCGAAGAATCAATTGACTCAATCAAACTCACCGCGATCGGTGAAGAAGCCGGAATCCTCTGACCAAACGCCATCGCGGAAATACCCAGGATCATCAATACAGTTTTCATCGGAAAATTCCTCTGCCTATTGGATCGCCCCCATTCTCAAACGTTTCACACCAAAAGCTTCACATCGTCACTCAACTGTGATATTCACGGTGCAGTCCCTCAAGGAGGGGACATGACCATGCGTCTCTATACCAGCTCAGATATCAGAAATGTGGCGCTGGCAGGACATGCACACTCCGGCAAAACAACGCTCGCCAGTGCCATGATCTTCGCCGCCGGCGCCACCAGTCGACTGCATACTCCGGAAGAAGGCACCACCGTCACCGATTTCGACGAAGAAGCCATCACCCGCAAACACTCCATCTCCACCGGCATCGCGGCCATTGAATTCTCAAAGAAAAAAATCAATATCCTCGACACCCCGGGCCTCAATCACTTCATCCATGACGCCCGCCTCTGCCTGCCCGCAGCCGACGCCATGTTGCTCGTTGTGGATGGCTCCGCCGGCATCCAGGTCCAAACGGAAAAAGCTTGGGCCTTCGCCGCTGAATTC
>CAZZGS010001048.1:0-1925 GCA_964653845.1 uncultured Bryobacter sp. | reverse complement strand
CAACCTGTTTACGGATAGTGGGTTGGCTCTGGATCCTGCCAGCGGGAAGATGAAATGGTATTACCAGTTCACGCCTCATGATACGCATGACTGGGATGCGACCGAGCCAAATGTGCTGATCGACGCCGAGTATCAGGGGCAGATGCGGAAGTTGATGTTGCATGCGGATCGCAATGGGTTCTTCTATGTGTTTGACCGGACGAACGGGAAGCTGTTGCTGGCGAAGTCGTTTATGCAGCGGCTGACGTGGGCGAGCGGGATTGGGAGTGATGGCCGGCCGGTGATGGTGAAGCCGGGTGAGTTGAGTTGCCCGGATCATGCGACTAACTGGAATGGAACATCTTATAGCCCGGTGACGCGGCTTTATTATGTGATTGCGATCGAGAAGTGTGTGGTGAATTTGTTGCCGGGGAGTTGGAAGACCGCGCGCCCCGCAGAGGACCCGGGGAAGAAGTATTTGCGGGCGCTGGATATCGAGACGGGGAAGACGGTGTGGGATGTGCCGCTGGTGGGGCCGGTGGACGGCAAGCGGGTGGCCGGGATCCTGGGGACTGCTGGAGGGTTGCTGTTTTATGGTGACCCGAGCGGATACTTTATTGCGGCCGATGAGCGGGACGGGAAGACGCTTTGGAAGATGGGGCTGAATGCGACGATCAAGACTTCGCCGATGACTTATAGCGTGGGTGGGAAGCAGTATGTGACGCTGGCTGTGGGGTCGAATGTGATGACGTTTTCGCTGCCGGATTAGGGCTGGAGCCATTTCCGGCAAGCGAGGTGGAGTGAGTCGAGGGTGGGCTTGATTGTTGGGAGCGGGAAGGATTCTGGAGCGATCAGGAACATCTCATCCATGCCTTCGGCGAGGAAGAGGAAGGCAGTCTTGTCGCGGTATTCCGCGTACTTTAGAGCTTCCTGCCAAATGTACTGGTAGAAGACTTCGAGGTCGACGTAAGAGCCGAGCATATCGGCTTGAGTGGGGATTGCGGTGGATTGCTCTTGATCGTCAAAGATCAGGAGGCTGCTGAAGGGTTTGACTTTGTTGCGGATGCCGAAGCTGGCGACCAGGCAAGACGGGCGAGCACGGCGTAAGGCCTGGACAGTGGCCCATTCGACAAAGGTGTTGTTGAAGAGGAGCGTACCGTTGCCAGCGAGCAGAGTGGAACGGATGAATTCTCCCATGACCTGATCTGTAGAGTACTCACTGCCTTGTGGCTGGAGAGTCTTGAGCTTTGCACCAAGCTCCCTCGGGCCGCGGATATTGCCTTGCTCGTTGATTTTACGGATTTCAGCCATGAGTCGCTGGCGATAGGGGAGCAGTTTTTCATAACTCACGCTGGTTCCGCCGGAGTTTAAGCTGTGTAAGCTCTCGCCGGTTTCGATGGTCCAGGAGGAATGCCGACCACGCGCTGAAGAGCAGACATTTGAAAGGCTGTTGGCTGGGTTGGATTGAGCTTCACCAGTGAGGAAGAGCGACAGGTATTGCGAGAGGTCGTCTGGCGGGGTGAGGGCTATTCGGCGTCCCTTCAGGCGGGTCCACATGCGGTCTGGCCCGACGGGAAGCTCAGGCGGAGACAGGACGATGACCAATCTGGTTTGGCTTTCGATGGCTGCATCGAGGGCCGGAGCGATGTATTCAAGTCGACATGCTCAATAGAGAAGCCAGCAAGGGGCCAAGTGCGGGAGTTGACTCCCATCCGCGGTTCGAGTTGGGCTAGAGGCGTGAATAATTCTTGCTGCGCTTTCTCAAGAAAGGCGGAGAGGCGGGCGAAGTAATCCGCGAGATCCGTTATGCCCTATTGGATCACTGATTAAAAGTACATCTTGAGAGCCGCAGTGGAAGGGAATTCACGGCCAATGGTGCTTGAATTACGCGAGGGTGACGGCACACTTTGGGGATCATCTTTCACGATGCTGTCTAAGCCTGGTAT
>CAZZGS010001047.1:0-1925 GCA_964653845.1 uncultured Bryobacter sp. | reverse complement strand
GGATGGAATTGGCAATGCCCAGCGAAATACCTTTGGCCAGGATCTCGGTGTTGGTGACGAAGAGATCGTCGCCCACGAGCTGAATCTTCTTGCCGAGGCGATCGGTGATGGTCTTCCAGCCGTCCCAATCATTTTCGTCCAGGCCATCTTCGATCGAGATAATCGGATACTGATTGACCCAGCTTTCCCAAAGCGCAACGATCTCGTCGGAGGTGTATTCGCTGTTGTCGCTCTTCTTGAAGACGTACTTTTTCTTGGACTTGTCGTACATCTCAGATGCGGCGCAATCGAGAGCGATCGCGATCTGATCACCCGGCGTGTAGCCAGCCTTGACGACAGCTTCGAGGATCACGTCGATAGCTTCCTGATTGGACTTGAGCGAAGGAGCAAAGCCTCCTTCGTCACCAACTGCGGTGGAGTAGCCCTTCTTCTTGAGAACACCCTTAAGGGCGTGGAAAGTTTCCGCACCCATCCGCAGGGCTTCGCGGAAGCTTGTGGCACCGATCGGGGCAATCATGAATTCCTGTGGGTCAACCGAGTTATCGGCGTGAGCGCCACCGTTGATGATGTTCATCATTGGCACCGGTAGGATCGAGGCATTGACTCCACCCAGGTAGCGATATAGAGGTGTCATCAAGCTGGCGGCGGCTGCACGTGCAGTGGCCATTGAAACAGCGAGGAGCGCGTTCGCGCCGAGGTTCGCTTTGTTAGGAGTTCCATCGAGCGAAATCATAAAGCGGTCGATTTCAGCCTGTCGAGTGGCGTCCAGGCCAATAAGGTTCTTGCCGAGGATATCGTTGATATTGGCGACGGCACGCAGCGTGCCTTTACCGAGATAGCGATCCTTGTCGTCATCGCGAAGCTCTACGGCTTCATGTTCGCCAGTGGAGGCACCACTCGGAACAGCCGCGCGGCCAATCGAGCCATCGGCAAGCAATACATCAGCTTCAACAGTAGGGTTGCCGCGCGAATCGAGGATCTCGCGGCCAGTGATTTTCACAATTTCGGTCATTACCTGTATTGTCGCGTATGCGCGGTGGCAATATGATGAAGGCCATGACTCCGCTTCGCCTGATTTTGGCGGCTTTTCCACGCCAGAATTATTTGCCCGGATGGCAGCTTTGGTCGAAAAGATGGTTAACAGTTCTGCCGGACTTCTCGTCTTTTCCAATATATGAAACTCGTGGTTCTCCTTATCTTTCTGGGACAGACTCTTCGAGAGGCCCAGCCGGTTAGCAACCTGCTTGCAGCAGATCTCAACGGAGATCGCCTTCCCGACTTGATTACACAGACGGCGCAAGGCTACGGAGTGTATTTGAACCGGGGGCGACTTCGCTTCGAAGCAGTGGATACGATCAAGGGAATCGGAGTGGGAGAACCAGGTGGCTGCGCTCTGGCCGACATGAACGGCGATGGCCTCATCGACTTGATCTCCGGCAGCCATGATAGCTACCGAATCGCCGTGTTGCTGGGCAACGGCAAAGGCGGCTTTCAGGCTGTGTCAGGTTCACCGCTGGTGCCGCGAAAAGGTGGCAAGCCGCACAACCATAGCCTTGCGGTGGCCGACCTGAATGGAGACCTCATTCCTGATATCGCCTCGGCCAATATTGGCGATGGCGACCTTACGCTAATGCTTGGCGATGGCAAGGGTGGATTCCGTGAGGCAGCAAATTCACCGTTAAAGATGGGCGCGGGTGCCTACCAGGTGAAAATAGCCGACATCAATCAGGACCGTATTCCGGACCTGCTGGTGGCAAGCACCGATGATCGGGGCCCTGACCTACTGGTAGCGCTGGGAAAAGGTAAAGGGAATTTCGAAGTGGTGCAAAGCGCGGATGCCCAAGACCACAAAATCAGATCCGCTCAATTGGAGCTCACGGATTGGGACGGGGACGGCAATCTGGACGCCGTGGTCGGGCCGGGCT
>CAZZGS010001046.1:0-1927 GCA_964653845.1 uncultured Bryobacter sp. | reverse complement strand
GATTATCCATTCGCGACATCACGATCCGCAACAATGTGTTCCGCCACTGCCCGGAAACAATTGCTATCGTGGGATTTAACGATAGCCCCGACATGACGCTCGAGCAGGCATCCCGGATGCTAATTGAGAATAATCTGGTGATGTATAGCGGTATCACATCGACAGGCATCAACGTGGGATGGCCGTTGAAGCGGGAGTTTAATGGGCAGTTTCTGATTACACAATTGGGGTTTCAGGACTTAATCATCCGTTCGAATACCATCTTTGAGAACTTTGCCACGGCCCATGGGGCCAATTTGATGACGCATCTGCAAGATCCGGCCAACACGAGCCTGGAGGTTCGGGACAACATTTACACCGTCACCGGGCCGTATGGGGCGCGGGCCGGAATCTGGGGAAACAACAAAGAGGGCATTGAGGCGCTAAACGATCGCTGGCGGCAGGGTGCACAACCTGCTTGGCAGATGCGCAATAATCTCATCGTGCGCGCCGCAGGCAATAGCAACAACTACCCACCGACGACGTATTTCAGCCGTTCCGTGGCGGACGTGGGCTTCGCCCAAGATCTGTCCTTGCTGAGTTCGAGCCGATACAAAGGCGGTGGCGCGCAGGCTGCTTCAACGGGCGAGGATCTCGGTGTGAATATTTCGACCCTCAAGCAGGGTCTGCGATTCATTGACGCAACGGAGTTGGAGTCGGCACGGCCAACCGCTGCCACTATTCGCTACAACTATTGGACCCCGCAGGCCGACAACGCGTACTGCGCTATCGACATCAGCGACGATCTTTTCTTCGCCACCCCTGGTCGGACCTGGGATAGCGGAACGGGCAGAGGCCGTTCGGTTACCATCGAAGGATTGAAGCCAGGACAGGAGTACTTCATGCGCCTATTGTGCCCGGGGCAATCGGTGCTTGCCAGTTTCAGAACCGCAAATGCAGCAAATTCGACCGACGGAGAAGCGGCAACTCCGAATATCAAGGCCTCCCGGCCGGCGATAGGCTCTGAGACACAGGCTTTCCGCATCCTGTGGAGCACGGAAAAGACTTTGTATGTCATACCTAAGAAGAAATCCCATTAGTACCGCTGTTACCGTCGCAACACCCCGCGTGATGCCGAACGAGACGCCGGGATCTATATTGCACTACTTGGGACACGGCATCCTCATTTTTGCCACCTTTGTTTTGAGTTCCCGGTTCTTCGATACGGTGGTATCGCTGGCGCCATTGCACATCCCGATGATGTTTCTTTCAACGTTGATCCTGCTGACGTTGATTTCAGGAAGAGCCACCAAGCTTTTCCAGTCGAAGGCAGCCATCTACCTCCTCATATTGGTGGGCTGGATGATTATCGCCTCTCTCTTCAGCTACTGGAAAATGGGGAGCCTGTACCGTTTGGTGGACACCCTTCGTGGGTTGATTGTTGCCGTTGCGATGGTCTGCTTTGTGCGTGACTATTCCGGCTTGCGCCGGGTAGCGTATTCGATTGGCCTCGGCGCCTTTGCCGCCTGCCTGTTTTTCTTCTTATTCGAACGGCGGGAAGTCGCCGGCCGTTACGCGCTAGCAGCGGGTAACTATGCCGATCCCAATGAGTTTTCCATGGCCATTCTAATGGGCCTGCCGCTGCTTTAATTGTACTTTGGCACTCCCGGTCGTTGGCACTGGAAGCTCTTAGCAATTGCGGCAACTCCGGCCATGATCTACGTGTTCTTCGTGACGGGATCCCGTGGCGGAATTATCGCTATGGCGTTTATGATGATTGCCCTGTTTCTAAAGTTGCGCGGGCTGCTTTGGCGACTTGCGCTTACGGTAACGGCTGCGGGACTCTTCCTTGGCGGACTGCTGTTTACGCCTGACACAATTCGAACACGGCTGTTTTCGATGGTCGATTCCTCGAGCGCTATGATGGATCAGAGCGGTGCCGTATCTT
>CAZZGS010001045.1:0-1944 GCA_964653845.1 uncultured Bryobacter sp. | reverse complement strand
GTCTTTCGCACTTTTAATCGGCTTGTCTATTCAAAGTTTTGATGAGAGAGTAGAAATGAATTTTAGGCGGTGAGTTGCATTGCAGGTGAATTATGATACGATTCAGTTGAACAGTTATTCAAGTGAAATCAGTTATCAAGACCGAAGAACCCTGTGCTCCCAATGACCCTGAGCATCGCCGACGACTGGCTCCGCCGGTGGACGAGGCGTCGATTGAGGCGGCTGCGCGGATCTTTCGGGCGATGGGAGAACCTTCGCGATTACGGACACTGGCGATGCTATCGCATGGCGAAGCTTGTGTGAGCGAGATTGCTGCGGCGACGAGCGAGGAGCTATCGACGATTTCACAACGCCTGCGAGTTTTGCGCAGCGAGAATCTGCTGGTGAGACGCCGGCAGGGTAAACACATTCTTTATTCGCTGGCCGATCAGCATGTAGCAGGGCTGGTTTTTAACGCACTGGCGCATTCGACGGAAAAGGCTGTGCCGGTAGCGGCAATCAAGAAAGCATTGAAAGGGAAGGAATAGATATGGAACATCACGTACACGAAGATCATTCGCACATTCACGGGCCCGGATGCGGGCACACCGCGATTGAGCACGAAGGGCACGTCGACTATTTGCATGACGGGCATTTGCATCATCCGCATGAAGGGCACTATGACGAGCATGTTTTGCCGGTGACGGCGAAGAATCCGGCAGATTGCACGAGCGGGCATGAGTGCAGCGGACATGAAGCCGGGCATGTGCACGGCGCGGATTGCGGGCACGAAGCCGTACCGCACGGCGACCACGTAGACTTTCTTGTGGATGGCCACCTGCATCACGTTCATGACGGACACTGTGACAATCATGGCCCGATTGACCTTGCCTGAGGTGGAAACAAAATCTGTGTTTCAGCGCAAAACGCGCCAGAAGGCGGCCATCCGCGACGTGTTCGTTGGGATGGACCGCCCTTTGGGGCCTCAAGAGGTGCTTGAACACGCCGGGAGCCAGATTGGCGGGCTCGGGATTGCTACCGTTTACCGGAACATCAAAGCACTGGTGGACGAGGGCTGGCTGACGGCCGTCGATTTGCCGGGTGAACCTTCTCGCTATGAAATCTCGGGCAAGGCGCATCACCATCACTTTCATTGCCAGATTTGCAAGAAGGTTTTTGATTTGCCGGGGTGCCCGGTGCAGATCAAGCCGCAGTTGCCAGCGGGGTTTGTGGCCACCTCACATGAGCTGGTTCTATATGGGGAATGCGATGTTTGCGGGAAAGTGAGTTAGGGCTCGGGCCTATCTCGATACACTATTCATTAGACATCTACGACATGCTGCTTGCTAAAGATTTTGTTGCCTACCTTTCGCGCCGCCTTGTGCAGCGCTTATCCCCCGTCTATATCGATACGGCGAACCCGCAAGGGCTTGCCCAACAGATTGGCGATGTGATCATCGAGGACCTTTCGATTGAAGACAACCTGAATGACGAAGTGAGGGAGATCCTGGAGCAATATACCGACTACATGCGCAAAGAAGGCGTGTCGTATCAGGATATGTTCCGGAAGATCAAGAGCACGATGGTGACGCAGCGGAAGATTATCCGGGCTTCGGGCCGGGAATCGAACGACAACATGAAGCTGTCGCGCGACAAGATTACCGATCTGTCTCATACGATTGCCGCGATGTTGCGCAAACAGCGCGAGACACGGGTAAAGAAAGAGCAGAACGATACGCGGCTTGAGATCGTCAAGACTTTCACCGAGGCGCTTCTGACCGATGAGAAGGCCGACAAGGATGCGCGGACGAAGGTGCTGAATCAGAAGAAGGGGATTCTTGAAGGCAGCGAGGAGTATGAGATTCTGCACAGGAGATACTACGCGGAAGAACTGAGGAAGTTGGGCGTAGAACTGGATAGCTGATGCTGGTTGTCGTAGGCAGCTTGAACATGGATCTGGTGGTG
>CAZZGS010001044.1:0-1946 GCA_964653845.1 uncultured Bryobacter sp. | reverse complement strand
TCGTGCTCATCCGCGGCGGTCGCGTGAAGGACCTTCCAGGTGTCCGCTATCACGTTGTTCGCGGCACGCTCGATACCGGTGGCGTGCAGAATCGTAAGCAGAGCCGCTCCAAGTACGGGGCCAAGCGGCCAAAGTCGTAAGGGGCTATTGAGGATTTATTATGGCAAGACGACGTAGAGCTGAAGTACGCGAAGTAGGGGCCGATCCGATTTATAACTCGACCCTCGCGACGAAGTTCATTAACAGCATGATGTGGGACGGCAAGAAGAATACCGCGCAGCGGATCTTCTACTCGTCTCTCACGATCCTTGGGGAACGCGCCCAGGATGACGCGCTCAAGGTGTTTAAGAAGGCAGTAGAAAACTGCCGGCCCTTGCTCGAAGTCAAGACCCGCCGCGTCGGTGGCGCCAACTACCAGGTGCCGATCGAAGTGCCGCAGACCCGGCGCACCAGCCTTGCGATCCGCTGGCTCCTTTCGAATGCGCGCTCGCGCGCCGAAAAGGGCATGATCGACAAGCTGGCTAACGAATTGAACGACGCAGCCAACCTTCGTGGTGGCGCGATCAAGAAGAAAGACGACGTCCACCGTATGGCCGAAGCCAATAAGGCTTTCGCGCATTACCGCTGGTAGTTAACACAGGGGAACACAGAAAGATTTTATGCCTCGCCTCGTACCGCTAGAGAGAATGCGCAATATCGGCATCATGGCCCACATTGATGCCGGTAAAACGACAACTACGGAACGCATTCTTTATTACACTGGCCGATCCTACAAGATCGGAGAAGTGCATGAAGGCACCGCCACCATGGACTGGATGGCGCAAGAGCAGGAGCGCGGTATCACCATTACCTCCGCTGCCACAACCTGTTCCTGGGAAGGTATTCAGATCAACATCATCGACACCCCGGGCCACGTCGACTTCACTGCTGAAGTCGAACGCTCGCTTCGTGTTCTCGATGGTGCCGTCGCTGTGTTTGACGCAGTGGCCGGTGTGCAACCCCAAACCGAAACCGTCTGGCGTCAGGCTGACAAGTACAAGGTGCCTCGCATCTGCTTTGTCAACAAAATGGACCGTATCGGTGCCGACTTCTTTTACTCCGTTAAGACCATGGTCGATCGTCTCGGTTGCAAACCTGTACCGATCCAGATCCCGGTTGGCGCGGAAGATCAATTTAAGGGAATCATCGATCTCGTGACGATGAAAGCCCGTATCTGGCAAGAGGAAACTCTCGGTGCCAAATACGACGACGTGGAAATTCCCGCCCACCTTCTCGAAGAGGCTCAAGCACAGCGCGAACTGATGATTGAAGCCGTCTCCGAGTGCGACGATAACCTGATGGAGAAATACCTGAACGGTGTAACGCCGACCGAGGCCGAACTCGTGGCCGGTATCCGAAAAGGAACTCTCGCTCAGGCATTCTTCCCCGTCATCCTTGGATCTGCTTTTAAGAATAAAGGCGTTCAGAATATGCTCGACGCTGTCGTTGCATACCTGCCTTCGCCGCTCGACGTGCCCCCGATGATGGGCGTCGATTACGATCATCGCGATCGTGAAGTGCTCCGCAAGGCTGACGATTCCGAACCGTTTTCAGCCCTGGTCTTCAAGAGCATGACCGACCCGTTTGTGGGCCAGTTGAGCTTTATCAGGGTTTACTCTGGCAAGCTGAACACCGGCGATCATGTTATGAACGTGGCCAAGGGCCGCACCGACCGCATTGGCCGCCTCGTTAAGATGCACGCCAACAAGCGCGAAGAAATTCAGGACATCCTGGCAGGCGACATCTGCGCGGCCGTTGGTTTGAAGTCAGTCATCACCGGCGACACCATCTGTGACCCCGACAAGCCAGTCATCCTTGAATCTATCGATTTCCCCGCGCCCGTCATCCAGCTCGCCATTGAGCCCAAGACGAAGGACGACCAAGACAAGTTGGGCAAGGCGCTGAAG
>CAZZGS010001043.1:0-1952 GCA_964653845.1 uncultured Bryobacter sp. | reverse complement strand
CGCCGCCCGCTCGTCAACTTGCGTCTCTTCCCATTGCAGCTTGCCCGTCACCGCGACACGAACCCCGTCGCCCTCGCGCCACCAATCCGGACGCACCACGCGAAAGCCCGCCTGCTCCAGCAACGGAGCAAACCGGGTCAGAAACTCAATCACCCGCTCCCCAGGCAAGTACAATCCCTCGCCCTTTTGCTCTTCATAGCTCTGCAGTGAAGGAAAGATATTCGAAGCCAGCTCAAAATTCCGCCACGCCGCCTCTGCCACCAAATCTCCACCTCGAAGAGCCATATCTTCGACGCCACGCAACAAATATTCCCGGCCTTCTTCAAGCAGATCCTCAATCAGAGGCACCACCATCCAGCCCTCGCGCGATCCCTCCGGCGGCTCCATAATCCGGAACAACAGCCGGTACCCACAAACCCCCTCCAGATCGATCCCGCGCTGCCAGCCCAGAATCCCGCTATGAAAGCGCTCAATCGTCCCCTTCTCACCCTGCACCACGGCAATCGGATGACTTAGCGCCGTCTGCCACTTGCTGTAAATCGAAGAGGTCGGAAACTTCTGCCCCACCTTGCCCGCAATCCGGCGCGCCTGCGCATCCAGCATCCACCCCAGTGTCTGTTCGATCACCCGCCGCCGCTCCAGCCGCGGTGCCTTCTCACTGCTAAAGTTCAATGCCCGCGCCGCCTCAGGCATCCGTTCAACATACTCTTCAAAAAGCTTACGCTGGTCACCGACGAATCGTGGTGCCCACCGGGCCTCGAACCCCTCGCGACCCCTCAACAGAACCGGAAGGTAGCCCCACGTCTCCATCAGATGCCAGGCAAACAGACTCCCATGTGCCCAATAAACCGCACTTGGCGCTAGATCTTCACTCGATTGCAGCCACTCCGGCCAGAGCCGTCCCCAAGTCTCAACTCCAACCGGAACCACCTGCTTCTCGATCGCCGTCAGTACACCGTCGGTATCCGGCATCCAGACAAAACCGCGCTCCAGTTTCACCTTCCCAAGGCCGATCTTCGGCAAGATCCGCCGAAGCTCTTCAGCCTCGTCATTCACCCATAAATACAAGCGCCCGTCGAAGGCGGAACATTCAAACCCCAATCTGACATGATACCGCCTCAGCTTCTTCAATGGATTGACGTTTGTTAAGATTGGGTCAAATGAAGACATTTCTTCTCACAATCACCCTCTCTGCGGCCTTGTTCGCCCAGCAGAAATTATCAGTGTATGTAGACAAGATGGATGGCCTCGAAGCCAGTGTAGAAAAAGCGCTTATCGATGCCGAACTGCCGTTTGAGTTCATTGAAGAACTCAAACAGCCCGATCTCAAGGCGAAGCTTGCCAAGATGCACTCTGGTGCCTACGCCGAGATTTTGTACAAGAAACAAACAGGCCGAAACGAAGACCATCGACTCGAGCTGATTGATGTCAAGACCGGGAAGACGATCGCCTCTCATAGCTTCAAGCTCGATTTGAGTGAAGCTGCCAAGGCACGCATTGCTGCCGATTTCGCCGCCCAGGTTCGTAAGAACCAAAAGAAGATTACGGCAAAATAACCGCTTTCCCTGCCTCGAGGCGCCGAACTGTCGCCAGTGCCTCATCCGCCTGGTCCAGCGTAAATCGATGCGTCACCTGTCGCGAAAACAGCTCGCACCACTTCGCCGATCGAGCCAAAAATTCTACTGCTCCCAATACATGCCGGGCCTCAAAAGCCCAGCTCCCCATCACTGTCAACTGCTTCTTGGTGATGATGTGCGGATTAAATTCGACGTTCCCGGCGTTTGCGTACTGCCCCAGCACCAGATACTTCCCGCCATCCCGGCAAAGCTCAAAGCCCTCCGGCACCGCACTTGGGTGCCCGACACACTCCAGCACCACATCCGCCCCATACTCACCCACCACATCACAAACTGCCGCCCGCCGCGCCTCAACCGTCTTGTACTCATCAAGAC
>CAZZGS010001042.1:0-1958 GCA_964653845.1 uncultured Bryobacter sp. | reverse complement strand
GCTCACGCTCTTCGGGGTTGGTGGAGAAGAGTTTCTCGCTGGTGGCATGGAGGCCGTGGCGATAGGCGTTGGTTGCGGATTTCTGTTTGCCGGATTCGGTTTTGGGGCCGGTAGAGTGTTGAGCGTTCGATTGGTTTGCAAGGGTTTGTGCTGCGGATGCCATTGTCGTTTGTCCTTAGAGTTTGCTTTTATTGGGAGTTGGCTCCCGTTGGACAGGGTATCGCCTGGATGGGGTGGTGTTTGGCGCAATTGACGGCAAGTTGTTGATTTCGCTGGGGAAGATTTTTTGAAAATTGTCGTGAACGCTTAATGGCATCCTCATGTAAGCACTTACTGCTATTGTGTAAGCATATGGTTCGAACGCAAGTGCAGTTGACGGAAGAACAAGCAAAGGTTTTGCGTGAGATGTCGGCGGAACGGCAGGTATCGATCGCTGAACTGATCCGCAACAGCGTCGACGATTTTGTTCTGAGGGAGGCAGGGACGAGCCGAGCGGGGAAGGTTGCGCGGGCGAAGACAGTCGTGGGGCAATTTGCCTCAGGGTGCGAAGACATCAGTCGCGATCACGACCGCTTCCTTGCGGAAGCTTTCCAATCGTAATGACATTCGTAGATACGTCGGCAATCTATGCATTGCTGGATCGCTCGGATCAAAATCATGCGAAGGCGAAAACAATCTGGTTTGAGTTACTGGACCAAAATCGAGCGATGTTCACCAGTAACTATGTGGTGTTGGAATGCTGTGCGCTTGCGCAGAACCGGCTGGGGATGGATGCGGTTCGCGCCGTTCACGACAAGATCCTACCGGTGATAGAGAAGCGATGGATCGATGAGGAATTGCATACCTTGGCCATGGCCAGTTTGCTTGCCGCTTCAAGGCGTAAATTGAGTCTTGTCGATTGTTCCAGTTTTGCTGTTATGCGTAAGCTGGGGGCTGGAGAGGCGTTTGCCTTTGATGCCCATTTTGTCGAGGAAGGGTTTGAGGTGGTTGGCTGAGATCACTTGAGGATGTGGCTGGGGGGGCCGGCGAAGCTGTGCTGGAGAGTTTGTGCGCTTATGCGCTCGGCAACGACCGCAATTTGGGCTGGTAGAAACGTAGGAGAATCAGGCATGGAAGTTCAATTCACGCTAGAACAGCAGGCACAACTAGTGCTTATCGCGAAAAGGGCGGGGGCGGCTGACCGTAGCGAATTTATTGAAAAAGCAGAAATGGATGATCGCCTCGAAGTCATGTTTCAAGGCTGATTCGGATTCGCTCGACACACCCCGCCGCTGAGCTCATCGCGATGTAGAAAGATGAAGCTAATCGCACTCCTTCTATCGCGAAAGGGTAACTAGTCGAGCTGTTCGGGGACTAGTTCGATGTTAGTTTCGCCGGCGGCTTTCTTTTCGGCGTACTTTTTGACCCAGGCTTCGAAGGAGCGGCCGTCGGCCATGTCGCGGCCGGAGAAGCTGAGTTCTTCGATCTCCGATTGTTCAACGGTGAGCTTGCTGCCTTCGTTCTTGAGCATGATGCGGAGGCGAGCTTTGCCGGAGTTGGGGGAGCCCTGACGGTCGTAGACATAGCCTTCGATAGTGTTGCCGGATTTCAGTTTGATGGTTACGTCGCCGCGGTAGTCGAAGGCTTGTTCGACGCCTTCGGAGAGTGCGGTGCCGGATGCGGCCTGGCCCTGGAGGGTGGTGGATTTACCCAGGGAGGCGAGATCGATTTGTACTAGGGGGGAGACGGGTTTTTCCTGATCGATCATTTGCAGGGCTTGCTTGTCCTGGTAGGCCGGGAAGAGCATCGACTTGACTGTTGCGACGATGCCGGGAATCGAGAAAGTGTAGTGGACGGCTGTTGCTTCGTAGCCGGAGTGGAGCATGCAGTTTGTGCACTTGGCGTTGCCGGATTCGTAGCCGTATTTGGACCAGTCGGTGGAGTCGAGGAGCTCCTGATAGGTGTCGGCGTAGCCGTCT
>CAZZGS010001041.1:0-1960 GCA_964653845.1 uncultured Bryobacter sp. | reverse complement strand
GCTTTATATATGCCGCTGAAAGAGCATGTTATCGAGCTTCTTAAGTTGGAAGTGATGCCGGAGTGCGAAGGCACGGGACTGCGCGAGGCGTTGGTGAAGGCCATGCAGGACAAGCTGAATTCCAGCACGGCGCACCGGATGGTGGCGCATGTGCATGTGGACGATGTGGAGATGCAGAAAGCGTTGGCGAGCTCAGGGTATAAGGCGAATAAAAATACGCCCATCACGCGGAATTATTTCCCCGGTGGCGGTGCTGCGGTGCGGCTTGAGGCGGTGTTGCCGGGGTTGCTTGAGCGGGCCCGGAAGCAGGCGGATACGCTGGTGGGGGCGATTGGAAGGTTGGTGGATCAGGTTTTGAATGTGGGCGTGCCGTCGCTGAGCAATAGCGGGTTGCAGGTGTTTGCTACGGTGTCGGTGACTTGTAGCTTGAAGCCGCTGTAGAGGTGGCAGCGTTTCGGATTGCTCAAACCTTATGGATGTCCATATTAAGATTGTGGGTGTTGAGAGTTCTGTAAGAACTTGATGCCCGGAGGACCGCAATGATCGTCGATTTAAGCCAAGAACTAGAGCAGCTGTTGCAGGACAAAGTCGAAAGTGGCCGTTACCCTTCGGCTAGCGAAGTGGTAAGGGATGCGTTGCGGCTGTTGGTGGACCGTGACGAAATGATGGGGCTTCGCACCTCAGAGCTGCGTCAGAAGATTTCCGAGGGGCTTGATTCGCTGCAGCGGGGGGAATGGGTCGATGGTGATCAGTTCTTTGCTGAGTTGGAAGCGGAGGAAATCGAGTTAGAAGCTAAACTTCCGACGGCATGAAGAAATTCAGACTCTCAACTCAAGCCGCCAGAGACATGCGCGAGATCTGGGCCTACATTGTGGTCGACAGCATTCGTGCGGCGAGGAAAGTTCGTTTGAGTCTCTTTGACGCTTGTCAGATGTTGTCGAAAAATCCCGCCCTTGGTCATCCTCGGAAGGATTTGACCGATGAGCGGTTGCTGTTCTGGCCGGTTGGTTCCTACCTGATCCTTTATGATCCAATGACGACACCGATTACGGTTGTCAGAGTGGTTCATGCAGCGCGTGATGTCGCGAAGTTGATTTGAGCGGCTAGAGCAGGGGGAGTTGGCCGATGCCGTGGATGCTGGGGCGGGTTCCGTTGGGGTAGAGGGTTGTCATGCGCCAGGTGGCCATGGCGAGGGCCATGACGAGGTCGGCGTGGGCGATCGATTCGGGGTCTCCCTGACGGTTGATCTTTATTGTGGGTTGCGCGTTTTCTTTGTGGTGGATTTCCAGGGATTGTAGCTGCGCCATCAGCGTTGCTGATTGGGGGAGTTTGGTGGGGACCTGCAAAAGGTTGTTTTCTATGGCGCTGGATAGGGAGTTTAAGAGGGTGAGCTTGGGGACGTGGAAGATGTCTATGGGGAGAGTGTTGTGGTGGGTGGTGGTGATGGCGGTGCCGCCGGTGAAGAGGATGCCTTCCAGTCGGCCTACGCCTTGCCGGTTGCTCGATTGGTAGCGGACGATTTCCTGCTGGATGAGTTCTAAGACCGGGGCTCCGAGGCCGGTTGCGTCGGCTACGGTGCGGATCTGCAGGTTCGGGTGAAGGCGGCGGAGGTTGGCTAGTTTGGTGACGATGGTTTGGGCGATTTGGGTGTAGCTGGTGCCGAGGGGGAGGATCTCGGCGTAAGCTAGCAGCCAGTGTTTGGTGGTCGATTCGGTGCCGTCGCGCCAGGCGTGGCGGCTTATGGTTTGTTCGATGTTGAGGAGGAGAGCGAGGGCGGTGGGGTGTTGGGATTGGCCGAGGTCGACGCCGAGGATGGCTTCGCGGTGGTTGTTATGAGTGCTCATGTGGTTAAAGGGGGAGGGGATCGAAGTTGGTGGTGTGGATGCGGGCGAGGAGGTTCTGGGCGAGGAAGCTGGACTGGGAGCCGAGGAAGTCGCACATGTATTCCTGGCGGAAGTAA
>CAZZGS010001040.1:0-1968 GCA_964653845.1 uncultured Bryobacter sp. | reverse complement strand
ATCAATTTTGCTTCGGTGGTGACTTCTTCTCGCCTTGTTTCAGGATTCTCTCGACTTCTTCGGGATCATCCATGGGGGCGAAGGGTGTGCGGCGGGCTTGGCCGTAATCGGGGTCTTTGGGGTCCTTGGCTTTCTCTGGATCAAAGATGCGGGGGTCGACTTTGCGGGCCTGGTAGGGCCGGAAGTCGGGTTTGCCAGTGAAGGCGTCAGAGAGGTCGCTGGCGAGGGCGTCGAACATGTTGAGAGGCGGAAGGCCGAGGATCTGGTAGAGCGTGCGGTGCATGCTGAGGATGGTGGTGTGGCGGTGGGAGACATAGGCTTTCTTCGCCCAGGGGCTGATGACCAGCATGACGCTGCGCTGCGCGTCGATGTGGTCTGGTTCGCCGCCGGAGTCGTCTTCGGTGACGAAGATGGCCATGTTCTTCCACCAGGGGGTGTGGGAGAGAAACTCGACGATGCGGCCGAGGGCGAGGTCGTTATCGGCCATGTAGGAAGCGAGGTAGGGGTAGCACTTATCGGGGCGGCGGGCGGCACCGTGATCGTTGCAGATGGCGATGTTCAGGAAGGAAGGGAACTTGTGTTTGCCGCTCACGAAGCGCTGCTCGACATCCTTGATGAACCAGTGGGCTCGGTACTGGTCGGGGATGTTGGTGTTGTAGATCGGATAGTCGAAGCTGGTGTTGTCGTAGAGGACTTTGGGCATGGGAATGTTGACGACCTCGCGGGCCCCGGTGGGGTGTTGGTCGTCTTCTTCTTTGACGCCAGGGAATTCAAAGCCCTCGCCGTAGTTGCGGAAGGGGACACGGTTGCGGGCGAGGTGCTCCCACATAGAGCCGGCTTCGGGGTAATCCTCAGGCATGAGTGAACCGTTGGAACCCATGGAGTAACGGCGGCCGGGGGCGGTACTCTTTTCGTTGAAAGTCCAGCCGAGGGTGTAGGTCATCTGCATCAGGTTGTTGGGCTGGACGCCGACGAGCCAGCGATGGCCGACGCCTGAGGCTTCGGGCTCCAGATAGAAGTTGTCGCTGACGGTGAACTGGCGGGCGAGGGCATTGTGGTTGACCATCACCGGGACGTTGTTGAGGGTTGGCTGGCCGGGTTCCTGGATGGTTTGGTTGAGGCCCCAGCGGAGGAGAGAGGGATCGTGTTTAGCGCCGGGGACGCGATCAAAGATGGTGTCGAAGGTGTGGTTCTCTTTGGTGATGAAGACGACGTGTTTAATCTCTTTGGGGAGGCGGAGGATGGGTTCGTTTGAGTGATTGACGATTCCGTTGTTGTGCAGGGTCTTTTGGGTTAATTGGGGGAGTGCGGAGTCGGCTGGGGTATCGAGGATGGAGAGGACGCCGCGCATCTTGAGGAAGTCGCTCTTGGGGATTTCAGCGCCGGCGCTGGGCCCGTTGCCAAAGCCCTTGAAGCAGGTGACGGCGAGGTGGCGGCCGTCGGGTGAGATGGCGACGCGATAGGGATACCAGGCGGTGGGGATGTGCCCGAGGACTTCGAGTGAAGTGGTATCGAGGACGGCGATGGCATTGATGCCGCTTTCAGTGACGTAGAGGCGGCGGCCATCGGGGGAGAGGGTCATGCCACTGGGGCCGACGCCGCGGAGACGGGCGACGAGGGGGGAAGGAATGAGGCGCTTGCGAGCGGCGAGCTTACCTGTGGCGAGGTCGTAGCGCTCGATCATGTCGTTGTTACCGTTGGAAACAAAAAGAGAGTTGTCGCGGGCAGTGAGGAAGTTGGGGGCGCTGCCGCCGACGGTGGTGCCGTTGTCGGCGGGGGAGTGGATGAGGAGGCCGGTCTTGAAGCGGTTGGCGACTTTGGGTTGATCGGGGAGTGAGACGTCGACGGTCCAGACGGAGAAGGCTTCGGGGACGTTGTCATCGCCGAGGCCTGGGATCTTGCGGCCTTCGAAGTCAACGCCATCGCGGGCTTCTTTGCTGGGGTAGCCGAAGGGTGGACGGGTGAGGC
>CAZZGS010001039.1:1546-1968 GCA_964653845.1 uncultured Bryobacter sp. | reverse complement strand
ACTTTTTGGCGTCGGAGGGGAAGAAGGTCCAACCGTCGCGCCAGCCCATGTGGAAGGTGCCTTCAGTGCCGTAGAAATAGCAACCGATGGCGGCCTTCTCGGCATTGTTGTTGGCGTAGAGACGGTGCTCCCAGGTGCAGCGGAAGCTTTCGAATTCAAAGCTCGTGATAAGGGTGTCTGGTGCATCGGAGTTGTCCTGACGGATGAAACGACCGCCGGTTGAGAAGACTTTGCGGGGGAACTTTTCATCGGTCCACCAGAGGAGCTGGTCGAACCAGTGGATGCCCCAGTCGCCGACGGTGCCGTTGGCGAAGTCCATGAACTGCCTGAAGCCTCTGGGATGAATTGTTTTGTTGTAGGGCCTGTATGGGGCTGGCCCGCACCAGGCGTCCCAGTCGAGCCCTGCTGGAGCTTCGCTATCG
>CAZZGS010001039.1:0-1536 GCA_964653845.1 uncultured Bryobacter sp. | reverse complement strand
CGGGTGTTTTGACGCCGGGGCCGCCAGCGCTGCCGACGAAGGCGCGGACCATGCCGATCTTGCCTACCCTGCCACTCTTGAGAAATTCCATGCCTGAGATGCAGTGAGGAGACATGCGGCGGTGGGTGCCTACCTGAACGAGGCGCTGGGTGTCTCGTGCGGTCTTGAGCATGGCGGAGCCTTCGCGCAGAGTGTGGCTGATGGGTTTCTCGACATAGACATGGGCACCGGCTTTGAGTGCAGCGATGACGGGAAGGGCGTGCCAGTGGTCTGGGGTGGCGACGATACAGATCTCGGGTTTTTCCTTGGCCAGCATCTCGCGATAGTCGCGGTAGTGTTTCGGTTGATCGCCGGTGAGCATGGCTACTTCTGCGGCAGTGGAGGCTAAAGCGCGTTCGTCGACGTCAGAAATGCCTACGATTTTTGACTGACCCGCTTCCATTGCGCAGCGAAGGATGTTGTTGCCCCACCAGCCCGCGCCGATGATGGCAGTGCGGTACCTGGTACTGTTTTGAGCCCATAGTGGAGCAGACAAAAATAAGGCAGTTCTTCTGGTCATGGAGTTATGTATACTGTGAAAGCTCCCCCGGCACAAGTGATTATTTTTCGTCGATGCCGCAATACAACGAATTTCTACTACATAACCTTGCTCATGAGCTACGTCAGCCTCTCAGCACGATCGAATCGATCGCGTATTACCTGGAGCTTGCGTTGCCTCATGGTGACCCCCGTGTGCTTGAACAACTGACCCGTCTTCGACATTTAGTCGAGCAGAGTGGCTGGATCCTGAACGATACGCTTTCGCTGGCGAAGCCAACATTCGTGCATCCAGAAGCGGTGGATCTGGATGAGATCCTGAGTGAGTTTGTTTTCGAGCAAGTTCAGCACGATTCGCATTGGCCTCACTTCGATCTCGAACTTTCAGGTGCGCCGGTGTGGATGGATTTCCAACAGGCGCGCGAAATGGTGCACGGGATCTGCCGGTTCTTTCGCACGATGGCCAAGTCTGGCACTGAGATCCGGGTGGATACGCGTGTTCTCTCTGGCGGCGGCATCCTGTTGCGGGTCAGAGCTGAGGGCCAGAGTGGGGACGATTCGAGTCTGCCTCCCGGCTCTAATTTGACGATGGAATGGATGGAGAGGATTGCCGCTCAAAATTCAGCGACGATGGTTATTCAACTTCTTGATCCGGCTCGGCTGGAGTTGACCGTGGAAGTCCCGCCTGCTCCGCTAGAGCATTCAGGGTTTCCTGAATTTGACGAAGCTGAAGCTTCGTTTGGGGTAGCCGAGCTACCAGAGCCAGTTGCTCAAGGTATTCTCGAAGCGGTCTAGCCGGAGTGCCCCAGACGGGTTGGCCGGCGCGTACTATTTTAGAAGTCAATACCCCACAGCCAGAGCCAAGGATTGCGCCGCTTTCGATGCGAGCCTTGTCACCAATGCCTACCTGACCGCCTATGGTGGCGTGATGTTCTACTACGACTCCGCCCGACAAACCAGTTTGAGCTGCGATTACGACATGGTCGCCGATCTGGCAAT
>CAZZGS010001038.1:0-1969 GCA_964653845.1 uncultured Bryobacter sp. | reverse complement strand
GTGCATCCATGAGGAGTTCGAAATCCGGTGCACCGAAGTTGTCGCTTTCAAAGATGATGCGGCGGCCGTCGAAATCGAAGACTTTGACGGCCGCCTCGGCATAACCGCCGGTGTCGAGGAGGCTGCGCAAGGAGTTGAGCAGGACGGCACGATCCCAGGCTGAGAGTTTGGTCATGATGCGGCGGCGGAACATGGGTGCGGCGTGGATGAGGACGCTTAGCTTGCCGGTGCCGCCGCTCATGCCCTTCCAGCTTTCCATCCCGCTTTCGGCTATTTCGCCTGGCCCGATCTGAAGAGGGACGCCCTGCGCGCGTGCTTCAATTTTCCAGTCTTTGCGGCAAGTGCGGCCGGAGGAATCCATGACCCAGAGATTGATGCGGTATTTGCCTTCGCCGACGACGAAGCCTCCGCCGAGGTTCATTTCGGCGTTGCCGGTGGTCCAGAATTGTGGCGGGGCTCGCCGGGGGAAGGCGGCCTTGGAGTACAAGTAGGCTGGGGTTTTACCTGTTGCTTCTGGTGTGACCTGAATTGCGATTACCATAGGGCGTTCGCGGCCACGGTCGGAAAACTGTCGCACGGGAATGGTGATGTCGTAGCCGGTCCAGTGTTGGAAGCCGAATGAGAGCCTCGTGGGGAAGGTGTAAACGCCGCAACGCAGGCGCATACCAGGAGACTCTTTCACGCCGTCGGAAGACTGGAAGAATCGTTTCAATTCGCGCTCCTGCGGACTCTCTGGCGACAGCAGCAGTTGAGCCCAACCAAATTCAGTGATCCAGACCAGCAAGATACAGCGCCACATCTTGCCTCATGATCTCATCTTCCGCGCTTGGTCTTGTCTTTCCGCAGATCCGGCAAATGAACGACGGGGGCTGTCCAGTGGTATTTCCAGGGGCCTTTCATGCAGATCTGGAGAGAACCTGTTTTAGATAGTTTGATCGCAAATCGACCGTCCTCATTTGCTTGAGCCGGCCACATCATTCCCCTGGTTGTGGCGCTGCAAGCAGGCCTTCCTACTATGGAATTGGAAACAAACATGACGGAAAAGACGAGGGCTTCGATGAGCATCGGTCTGGTAAGACTATCAAGATTCTCAGAAGATTCAAGACTGTGTCGTACTATTCCTGACCGGAATAGTACGAAGTGGCATCAAATTCGTTCAAGCTCAAAGGTGTGCGGACGATAAAGGAACGCGTGGTTTCCCTGAAGCACTTCCTCGACACGCCAGACCAGCAAGCACTTGCTGCAGTGATTGATTCTTACCAAAAGCTGCTCGCCGCAACTGCTGATTGCAATGCTGGGCTGTGTACGCATTCTGCCGGGGACCTGGCTGTGAAGCTTCACCTGATTGAAGCGTCGATCTCCGTTGAGACCCTGCCGGCGGAACTGGTACAGAAGCAGCAGGAGGCAGAACAGCATCTGCATGCCTGGCAGGACCGGACACAGAATTATCTGCGGAAGAAGGCTTCCGAGATGAAGGACCTGATGATGCTGATGGCCAAGACCGCAGAATCGGTGGGGGAGCGGGATCAACATCACAACAAACATTTGAAGGGGCTGACGGAACGGCTGAAGGGGATTGCCGAGCTGGAAGACATTACGCGGTTGAGGGCGAGCCTGATGTCCAGTGTGGAGGAGATGAGCCGGACGGTGGAGCAGATGTCGCGAGAGACAGAGCAGACGATGCGGGCGCTGGAGGTGGAGCTTTCGAATTACCGGAGCCGCCTTGCGCAGACGGAAGAGGCGGCTCTGATGGATCCTTTGACCGGGCTGGCAAACCGGCGGCGGTTAGCCCGACTTTCGCAGTTCGCGGGCGTTTTTGGTTATTTTCGGTTCGAAATTGCGGCTAAGTTCAATGATTGCAGCGAGGCGATTTCAAAAAAGGCTGCGGTGAAGACCTACCCCCTGGCAAAGGCGTAAACATTCTGTCATTCTGCTGTTTCGATGTTTCTGCGTCAAACGAACCGGAAAA
>CAZZGS010001037.1:0-1970 GCA_964653845.1 uncultured Bryobacter sp. | reverse complement strand
ATACCATCGCGCTGGTGTCGATGACGACCTTGCTGCCGGTGTCGAGGCGGGCCAGGTTGGTTGTCGCTACCGTTTCGCCAGCGGCTACGCCTTCGAGGATTTCAACTTCAGTTTCGAATCGCTCGCCGATCTTTACCTCGCGAGCTTCGATGGTGTCGTCCTTGATGACGTAGGCCTTGTTGGAACCCAGAACGTACTGAACGGCGCGGTTTGGCAGCAGGACGATGGTTTCTGACTTGTCGGTGGGGATGCGGGCCTTAGCGTAAGAACCGGGCTTGAGGCGCATGCCGGGGTTGTCGATCAGGGCCTCGGCAATAAAGGTACGCTTGGCTTGATCGACTGAAGGGGCGACGCGCCAGATCTTGCCGTTGAACTTTTGCCCTTCGAAGGCTTCTACTTCTACCTGGGCGATTTGACCGACCTTTACCCAAGGGGCCATGCGCTCTGGCACGTCTAGGCGGAGGCGGAGCGGGTCGGTTTTGACCAGAACAATCAGAGGTGTGTTTGCTCTAACGTATTGGCCAACGGTGACCTGGCGTTCTTTTACGCTGGCGGCGAAGGGGGCGTAAACAGTGGTGTCGCGGAGCTTCTTGCGTTGCAGGTCGACGATGGCTTTGAAGCGTTCCACTTCCTGAACCAGGTTGCGGGTCTGGTTGACAGTGGCGTCGTAGCCGGCTTTAGCCGAGTTGAAGCGAGCCTGGGCCTGATCGAGATCAGCTTGCGCGCCGATGCCCTGGTCGCGGAGTTCGCGGGTGCGTTTGTAGCGCTGTTCGGCTTCCTGGAGGTCTGCTTCGGCGCGGCGGACGTCGGGGGTGGTCTTTACGTCCTGGACACGATCCGTGTCTTTGGTGAGGCCGAGGCGCTCGAGGCTGGAGCGGAGCTGGGCTTCGTTTTGGGCTAGAAGATAACGTTGTTCTTCGTCGGAGATGTGGACCATAATCTGGCCCTTGTTGACGAAGTCGCCGAGGTCGGCGTCGACGCGATCGACGCGGCCATCGATTTCGGCGCTGACGATCGTTTCATCGAGCGGGAACAGTGTGCCTACACTTTCGATGCTACGCTTGACGACGCGCTGGGTAGCGGTGACGGCGCGGACTTTGAGTGGGCCGGTATCCGTTTTGGTCGCCGCGACCTTCTGTTCCTTGTTGCAGGAAGTGAGGAGCACCAGGAGTGTCAAGAGGATAGGGGTAATATGGCGCAGCATTGAATTAAAGGATTCTTTCTAGTGTAGCCGTAGCCTGCAAACCGGGTTTGACAGAACTGTTACCGATCCGTTGTGATGCCGACATTTTATAGGGGCATGCTGATGGGAAGTGCAGATCATAAATTCAGAATTACCTCTTCCCGCCCCGTTTCGCGGGGCCTTTGCCAGAGCTTTTTCCGGACAGTTGCCGCAGCCGGTTTTCGATGCACTGATGAAGGTGTTGCAAGTGGAGAGGACGGACGGTTTTTACCAAGGGTTACACCTGGGGCCCCCGGAGACCTTCTGTCAGCGGTTGCTGGAGGCGCTGGGTGTTGAAGTTCGTGTGACTGAGGAGGATCTGAAGCGCATTCCAAAGACGGGAGCCGTGGTGGCTGTGGCAAATCATCCCTTTGGGATTGTCGAGGGTGTGGCGCTGGCACAGTTGTTGCCGAAGATCCGGCCGGATGTGAAGATCATGGCGAATCAGTTGCTGGGTGAGTTTTCTGAGATTGCCGACCGGGTGATTTGCGTGGATCCGTTTGGCGGACCAGAGGCGCGCAGGGCCAATGCCAAAGGCATGCGCGAGGCACTGGCGTGGCTGCTGCAGGGCGGGATGCTGCTGGTGTTTCCGGCCGGTGAGGTGTCGCAGTTGCAATTTCAATTTCCTCGCTGGCAGGTGGCTGACCCGGCTTGGAGCCAATCGATTGCGCGGCTTCTGAGGAAATCAAAGGCGGCGGCGCTGCCGATGTTTGTCGATGGGCGTAATAGCGTGTTATTTCAATTAGCG
>CAZZGS010001036.1:0-1970 GCA_964653845.1 uncultured Bryobacter sp. | reverse complement strand
GTCCAAGGATCGACCGCTGACGCCGCAGGCTACTCAGGATGCCGCCGCCGACGTGTTCGCCGCTCTCGACGCCGAGAACGACGAAGACCCCGAAGCATAGACCTAACCCCTCAAGGTAAAATCGATTGCAGTGATCCAGGCGGCTAAAGCAACGGCACACGTTCTTCTTTTAGCCGCCGTCTGCCTTCCCGCCTTTGCGAACATTCCACGCACATCACTCGTAGCCGAAAAACCGCATCTGGGGGTCGCCAGCTTTGCGCTGCCCTCGCACCGGGCCGAGTCCGTCGCTAACACCTTGATCGCAACAGGGTTCGGTGGATGCTTGTACGATTCCAGCACCAGACCTTGTTGTTCCGGCAAAGAACGGGATGCCGAGACGGGCCTCGATTATTTCGGGGCACGGTACCACTCTGGGGCACAAGGAAGGTTCATTAGTCCTGATCCCTTTAATCCAATCCTAGAGTTTCAACCCAAGGGCGATGAACCGAACGTTGTTGATGAGGCTCGTCAGGCGTTCGACAGCTATTTGGCCAACCCACAGCATTGGAATCGCTATACCTACGGATTAAACAATCCCTATGCTTATGTTGATAAGGACGGCCGCATCCCCGTACTTGTGGCTGCCTGGGCCGCATATGAGATTGGCTCCGCGATCTACGATGCATATACGGCTTATAAGACGGTTCGAGATCCCAACGCTTCGCAAGCCGAGAAATCCATAGCTGTGGCGGGTCTTGGCGCTTCTATACTCCTGCCTGGCGGTGGCTACGGGACCAGCGGGAAGCAAGTGGCAAAAGAGATTCTCGAAGCGTCTGGAGCCCAGATGCACCACATTGCGACCAACAAGAACATCCTTGGTGGGTTCACCAAACAATTTGAGAAGGTCTTCAACGCGGCAGGACTCTCTCTCGACGATGGCATAAACAAGATCATTCTACGCGGTCACGCCAATAATCGGCACACGCCGCAATACCATCAGTACGTTCTTGATCGGCTGACCAAGGGTACTCAGGGATTGAAGTCAGGCTCGCAACAATATCGCACCGCAGTCACAAACACATTGGAGGAACTGCGCCGCGAGCTTTTGGATAACCCAGGAATGATCGGATGGACGAATTTTCCATGACGAACACCGGATCATTAGGTTGGGCGAGGCCGATTCCGTATGGAACTTCTGAAGATACATCGATCATGCTCGACTGGGCAAGTCACGATGACTTTAGTTCTTGGGACCTAATGACTTGTAATCCAATTCGAAACTGGCCGACGGATGCAAGGATGTCTTGTACTGAGTTGGAAGGCGATCGCAAACCTGACGATGTTGTCCCAAATCATTTGGGGATGATGGTTGTCTCGCCAAGGTGCCGGGAGGCGGTTTTGAAGGTGCCTGGCGCTAGCGGCTGTGCTGAGTTCCTTCCTGTGCGTCTCGATTATCTTGGGAACGACTTAGGAGTGTACTTCGCGGTCAATGTCTTAAGAGCAGTTTCCGTTCTCGACCGCGAGCGATCTCGCTATGAGGTGTTCACGTCGCTCGATGCGGGTAGTCAGCCGATTGGTAGGGTAAAATCAATCAGGAATCTAGTCATTCTTCCAGGATTGCTAAAGTCGGATGTACCAGTATTCAGGCTACAAGAAATGCCGGAGTGGGTTCTCTTCAGCCCATCGATGAGGAACGCTCTGGACTCTGCAGGAGTTACAGGCTTTGAATGGTGGGAGGCGGCGCTGTCCAACCAAATAGTAGGGGCGGAGTAACCACTTGTTTTTGTGCCAGATTTGCTGCAAGCCTATTGTTCACCCCTTTGCTGAGACAAACCGTTAGCTAGAAAGAGGGAACCAACTCTTGGTTGGGTGCCCTTCTTCAAAAGTCAATGCCTTGCCATCACACCGTGAGAGAAATTAACATCCTTTTGCGATTCGCAAAAGCCTGCAGAGCACGACAGGAATGGCAGCTCTACAACCCTTCGAGTACA
>CAZZGS010001035.1:0-1971 GCA_964653845.1 uncultured Bryobacter sp. | reverse complement strand
GCCACTATCGTAGGCGACATCTTCGATCCTTCCGGCACTGTAATCCCAGGCGCCAAAATCACAGTTACAAACGCGGGCACGAAAGCTGCCCGAAACGTTGAGAGCAATTCGACTGGACAGTATCGCGTAACGCCGCTGAACCCTGGCCAGTATTCCATCCAGGTTCAGGCCGATGGATTCAAATCGCAGATCCGGCGAGACATTGAATTGCAGGTTAGTGCGGTTCTTGAAGTCGATTTTTCATTGGCCCTCGGTTCTGTAGCCGAGACGATCGAAGTAACGGGTGCGGCACCGATCCTGCAGACTGAAGAGGCGTCGGTAGGGAATGTGGTTACGTCCAAGCAGTTAGACCGCTTGCCAGTCAATGGACGCAACTATACTCGTCTGGTGCTGCTAATGCCGGGCACGAGTTCGGTAACTCGCAGCCAGTCTCAGGGAACGGCGCAATCGGGCACCGCCCTTTTTTCAGTGAACGGAAGCCGCCCGCAGGACAGCAATTACACTCTGGATGGCTTTGACTCGAATTTCCAGATGATGAATTCGCCTGGAATTTCCCCCCCAATGGATGCCTTGCAGGAGTTTAAGATCGCGACGAATACGGGATCTGAATTTGGACGTTCGATGGGTGCCAATGTTTCGATGGTGATCAAGTCTGGCACCAACGAACTACATGGTACGGCTTATGAGTATTTGCGCAACAACGTTTTTGATGCGAACGAATTTTTTGCCAACCGCAACAGTTTGCCGAAAGTGCCTTTCAAGCAAAATCAGTATGGTGTTTCTATCGGTGGTCCAATTCCGAAGCTGAGCAACAAGATGTTCTGGTTTGCCAGTTGGGAGGGCTTTCGCAGCCGCCGCGCATCGACCCAAATCGCCAACGTCCCGACTGCGGCGTTTAGAGCGGGAGACTTCTCCCAACTGTTAACTGGATCCAGCCCGACGATCGTTCGCAACCCGTTTAACAACAACGCACCGTTTCCGAATAACACGATCCCGACGGCTCTGATCAACCGGGCAATACCGACGGCGCTGGAGTTGACCACTCCTCTGCCGAACCGTGCCGGATTGACGCAAAACTACATCGCCAGCGGCTCTCAGGCAAACAATCGCGACGGCCTGCACTGGCGCTACGACTATGCGATGAACGCAAAGAATAACTTCTTCTTCCGCTTTAGCTATCAGAATGCAGATTTGCTGACGCCCCAAATACAACCCAATTTCATTGGTACGAGTCAATTTGACGTAGTGAACTATGGCGGTGCGTGGACGCACATCTTTAACTCGACCACTACTCTTGATGTCGGCTTCGGGACGAACCAGCCGGTGATTCCAGGGATCACGACGAAGGGTGCGCTGACACGCGCCGACTTCCTCTCCAAGACTGGCATGCAGATGTACCAGAAAGAAGTCTTTGGCGATCCGCTGGTGAATATTAGCTTTGGGTCTTATGGCACCCCTGGTGCAGGTGGCGGCCTGCAGGGTGACAACATCTGGCAGACGCGTGGAAACTTCACGAAAATTCTTGGCAGACACTCGCTCAAGATTGGCGGCCAGTATCAGCGCCGCCAGTTCTTCACCAACACTTCCAACCCGATGAACGGGGATGCAATCTTCCAGGGCGGCGTTACAGGCTTTCCGATGGGCGACGCTCTGCTGGGCTACCCAGGCGAAGTGCGCCGTGGCGAAGGGAATACGCTCACCGATGGGATCAGCCACTTCATCATCGGGCACATTCAGGATGACTGGCGCGTTTCAAGCAAGCTCACGATCAACGTTGGCTTGATGTATCAATTAGGCACGCGGCCATATGACACCACAGATCGTTTGGGAAACCTGGTAGTACAGCGGGACCCGACCACGGGCAAATATTCTGGACAGCTTCTTTGGGCGACTACGAATCCGCAACCCGACCCAGAAACGGGCGCTCTCAATTCGCCTGCGCGCAGAGGAGGCTTCGGCCGGGCGTTGATT